>CAUJJC010000326.1 GCA_963204975.1 Verrucomicrobiota bacterium
CGAAGGAGATGCAGGGCCGCATCGTCATCGGCGGCTACTACGCGAACCTGCTCGAATGGCACGAGCTGAAATTCGAGAACGGCATGTTCAGCACCACGCGACTGCCCAACATCATCGAGACCAAAAACAACGTCTTCCGCCCCGTCGAAGTGCGCATGGGCCCCGACGGCGGCATCTACGTCGCGGATTGGTA
This sequence comes from Verrucomicrobiota bacterium, assembly GCA_963204975.1. Classification (GTDB taxonomy): domain Bacteria; phylum Verrucomicrobiota; class Verrucomicrobiia; order Verrucomicrobiales; family Verrucomicrobiaceae; genus JAEUHN01. The sequence continues at coordinate 194 of CAUJJC010000326.1, forward strand.
TAACCCGATCATCGGTCACTATCAGGCCAGCTACCGCCACCCCGACCGCGACAAAGAACACGGCCGCATCTGGCGCGTCACTTGGAAAGCCGGCACCAAGGTCAAGCCGGTCAATCTCGTCAAACAGAGCGTCCCCGATCTCCTCGAACACCTAGACTCCAAAGAACGCTGGGCCTGGTATCAGGCCAAACGCCTGCTCATTGAACGTGACACGAAGGAAGTCGTAGAAGCGTTGGATCGCTGGGTTGGAGTGAAGGCTTTAGCCGATTCTGATTCGCCTAAAGGCTCGACTCCAACCTCTGACTATCGTCGCCTTCAGGCGCTCTCGCTTTATGAAGCCCACGAAACTCCGCGCCCCGACCTGCTGAAGGCCCTTCTGCGCAGCACAGATGCTCGCATTCGTGCCTACGCGACACGCACGCTCTCCACCTGGGCACGCGATGGTCGTCTGCCAGACGCTCTCACACTCCTCGAAGCCCAAATCGCTGACGAAGACGCTCTCGTGCGACTCGAAGCGATCGTGGCCGCCAGCTACATTGCCGATGCACGCTCTGCGGTGATCGCCGCGCGAGCACTCGACAAGGAATTCAACGGCTACCACCTGCATGCGCTCACGAAGACGCTGCATGTGCTGAATCCGCTCTGGTCGGCCAAACCGGCCTTCGAGAAGGACGAGCACCTCATCTTTGCGCTGCAAAACGGCTGGGTGGAGAACAACCCGAACGATTTGAAAAACCTCAGCGGTGCCGCCATTGCCTACGCGCCGAATTCGAACGCCAAAGCCGCCGCCATCATGCGTGATCAGATCGCGAAGCTCGAAGGCGATGCCGAACGCCAGACGAAGTGGCTCAAAGCGCTCGCCGGAACCGCCAGCGGCGACGATGTGGCCTTCATCTTCGAACGCGCCGGTCAAAACGCCGCCGTGCTCGCCGCGCTGAAGGCCGCGAAGCCCGAAAATGCCGCGCAACTGCTCGCACCGCTGTTTGAAGCTCAAAACCCCGCGTTGCGTGCGCAGGGCATCCGACTCGCCGGAGCGTGGAAAGTCGGCGCATTCACCGAAAACATCCGAAAGCTCGCGTTGGAGCAAAAACAGCCGCAGGCGCTCGATGCGCTCATCAGCCTGAAACCCGACGAAGTGGCCGCTTTGGCCCTCAAAGACACCGCGATGCTCTCCGCGCTCGTTTCACGCACCGAAGGCCATTCCGCGCTGATGCGTGCCTTGCAGAAGAAGGACGCGCTGGACGCTGCGCAGGCCAAAAAGGTGCTGCAAACTCTCAACAACCTCGGCAAGAACGACGCAAAGCTCTCGCCGCTGCTCATGAAGCTCGCCGGCATCAATTCCGCGCTGCCAGCCTACACGAAAGAATACATCGCCAACATCGTGAAAGGCGCGAACACCTTTGGCAATGCCGCCGAAGGCAAAAAAATCTACGAAGCCGCCGGCTGCATCGCCTGCCACATCCCCGGCCCCGCGAACAGCAAGATCGGCCCTGACTTGAGCGCCATCGCTCGTGGCCTGCCCATCGACATGATCGTCACCGAGGTCGTGTGGCCCGCGTTGAACGTCAAAGAAGGCTTCGAGGCCGCCACCGTCACGCTGAAGGACGGCACCGTCATCACCGGCTTCAAACAGACCGACACCGCCGACACCATCTCCATCCGCGACCTCACCGGAGCCATCAAACCCATCAAGAAGTCGGACACGCAAAAGATCCAATCCGGCGGCACCCTCATGCCCGACGGCCTCACCAGCACCATGAACGAGCAGCAGCTCGCGCATCTGATCAAATACCTCAGCGAGTTGGGGAAATAGTCCCCTGCCCCACTCCGACAGACCAGCAGCCCACGGTAGTGCTCGACGCTGTGGCATCATCTTGCTTTGATCTTCTTCATGCACCTCGCTGACATGAAATGGCCTGATGTGGCCGCCCTCGACAAGAATACGCCTGTGATCATTCCCGTGGCCGCCCTGGAGCAGCACGGACCGCACATGCCCGTCTTCACCGACAGCTTGCTGACGAACGAACTCATCCGTCGCATCGAACTGGAAGCAGGCAGTCGCGTTCTGATCACCCCGCTCATGTGGTTCGGAAACTCTCACCACCACATGGAGTTTCCCGGCACCCTCAGCGCCGATCCACGTCTCTACATCGACCTCCTGAACAACCTCCTCGAGAACCTCATCGCCCATGGTTTCAAAAGGCTCATTATCTTCAATGGGCACGGCGGCAATGACACCCCAGGCAAGCAGTCCGTCTTCGAGACACGCCAGAAGCATCGCAACCGCCGTGATCTGCTGCTTCTCTTCGTCACCTACTGGAACCTGGGTGCAGAACCTTGGACCACTGATCCTTCCATCAGCCAACGAGTGATGGGCCATGCCTGCGAATGGGAGACGAGCATGGTCTTGCGTATCCGTCCTGAATTGGTGGGCGATCTGTCCAAAGTTCAAGAAGTGCCCTTCGGCAATCCCTTCGAACCGGCCTCACGTGGCTGGATCATGACTGATCGAAGCGAACCAGGGCACGTTGGCGATCCCCGATCCGCATCACCCGAAAAAGGTGAGACTCTGTTTGCCAGCTTCACTGCTGCTGCGCTTGGCCTCATTGGTCGAGTCTGCAACTGGAATGGTCAGAGCTGGGACGGCTGATCTCAGCCCAATAGCCGCGTGAACGGATGTCCCTCGTTCTGGTCGATTCGCTCCGGCAGGCCCTTGTGATTGTATGTCAGCTTGGTGTGATCGAGACCGAGCAGGTAGAGAATCGTCGCGTGGAGATCATGCACGTGCAGTCGATCCTCGACGGCATACAGGCCAAGCTCGTCGGTCATGCCGTAGGTCTGCCCGCCTTTCACACCACCGCCGGCCATCCACATGGTGAAGCCGGTGGGGTTGTGATCGCGGCCATCGCCTTGTTCAGACATCGGCGTGCGACCAAATTCACCGCCCCAGATGACGAGTGTCTCTTCGAGCAGGCCACGAGACTTCAGATCGGTGAGCAGACCGGCGATGGGTTTATCGACAGCGTTGCAGAGCTTTGAGTGATTCACTTCGATGCCCTTGTGGCTGTCCCACTTGCTACCTGCGCCACTGTAGAGCTGGACAAATCGAACACCGTTTTCAATCAAACGACGTGCGAGGAGACAGTTCCGTCCATAGACAGCGGTGGCCTCGTTATCCATGCCGTAGAGCTTCTTCGTGGCTTCGGTCTCCTTGCTGAGATCGACGGCTTCGGGCGCTTCGGCCTGCATTTGGTAGGCGAGTTCGTAGCCCTTGATGCGTGCGTCGAGTTCGGTGTTGCTGGCACGAGTAGCGCCGTATTCACGATTCAAAGATGCGAGGAAATCGAGCTTGTCACGCTGACGCTGGCGATCCACGCCTTTGGGATTGTCGAGATACTTGATCGGCGTGCCGTCGGAGTTGAATTCCACGCCTTGATACACAGCCGGCATGAAGCCATTGCCCCAGTTGCGCACACCATTCACCACGGTGGCCTCGCTGTCCTTGATGACGACAAAGCCGGGCAGGTTGTGGTTCTCGGTGCCGAGACCATACTGCGCCCATGCGCCGAGTGAGGGACGCCCACCGAAGACTGATCCCGTGTTCATCGAACACACACCACCCGCGTGATTGATGCCGCTGGAGGCGCACGAATGAATCACCGCGAGGTCATCGGCATGTTGCGCAACATTGGTGAACCAATCCGAGATCCACAGCCCACCCTGGCCGTATTGCTTCCAGGTGCGTTTGCATTCGAGCAGCGGCGACTTCGTTTCGCCCATCGCCGTGATCGGCGGCTTGAAGCTAGAGGGCAATGACTGGCCTGCCAGCTTGTTGAGCAGCGGCTTGTAATCGAAGGTGTCGAGATGGCTCGGGCCACCCTCCATGAAAAGGAAGATGACGCTCTTTGCTTTCGCTACACGCTGGGCCAACCGCACGGGAGCGGCATGGGCTTGCTCACTCATGAGTGCAGCCAGTGCCACGGCTCCAAAGCCGCCACCGGCAGTTTGCAGGAACTCGCGACGCGAGCGGGGTATATCGATCTGATTGCAGCTCATGGTGTTAGTTAGTGCAGGTAGAAAAACTCGTTCGTGTTGAGGAGAATCTGACAAAGGTCATTCATCGCCTGGCGATAGGGATCATCGGCTTCGACGGTCTTGGTATCAGAGCCACTCCAGACAAACTGCGAAGTCAGCGGGTCAGCACTGCGCCAGGTGATCAGGCCAGCGGCCCATTTTTCAGAGTCCACGTTGAGCGCCTTGTCCGCCACATAGCCAGTCACGATACGCACAGCTTCGATGTGGCCATCCCACTGGTGCGATGGCGCGCGCTTGTTCAATCCACCGATGACCAACTGCGAAGCGCCCAAGCTAAGTTTTGATCGAATATCCATCGGCACTACCGCCGATTGCACGGCAGCCCCCGGCACATTCAGATCGCGCACAGTGAAGGTGACATTGTGCCCCACGCACGAGACGCGCGCGACAATGTGGTAGCGGTGACCGAGTTCGATATGAATATTCGATGGCACCACCTGGTAGCCAATGTTGGAATTCTCATCCTCGCCGACCACTTGCATGATGATGTTGCGAGGCGTGTAGCGTGATTTCTCACCTGTCACCCCGAGGCTCCAGCCAAAGGCTTCAAGGCTGTCTTTGCCACCATTCCAACGGGATACAATCGTTCGCACCGAGGCGTTCACATCAATGCTATCGAGACTGGCGATGGCCTCCACAGTGAACTCATCCCCTTCTTTCTCGTTGGTCTCAACGAGCAGGCGCTCATGCGGTGATTTCTCTTTGAAACCGCCAAGCTGCTCGGTCGCTTCATCGCCCTTTTCTTCAGGCAGAGTGGCAGAACCTGAGCGCTTCTTGAGAAAGCCTTCCGCCGTGGCACGCTCGCTCTTCGATGGCGGTCGGCCCAGCACAGCAAGCCATGCATCGTCGATAGTCTCGACGCGTGCGGCAAGCTTGCGTGAGCGCGCAAGCAACCAATCGCCATTGAGCAATTGCAGAGCTTGCGTGGGAGTCGTGGTGCTCTGGCGCTCCGCAGTGCTCGTGAATCCCGCAGGCGCATCCAGTGCCCGCAGCAGCTCGTTAGGATTGTTGCGCTTCTTCATTGTGTAAACCGAGCGCCGTGTGCCATTGCCATCCTCGGCCGGACCTCCAGACTTTGGATCCAGCTCGCCACTCGCCGCGAGCAGCGCATCGCGCACCTGCTCAGCATCCAGACGACGCGGATTGAATCGCCAGAGATACTTGTTGGACGGATCAACCTTTGCGATCTCCGTCGAAGGCTCGCGTCGAGCAGTCTGCCGATAGGTCGCCGAGAGCATGAGATCGCGATGCAATGGCTTCAAATGCCAGCCGTTGGCAACGAACTGGCTCGTGAGGAAATCGAGCAGCTCGGGATGCGTCGGCGGCTCGCCCAGCTTGCCGAAGTCACTTGCGGTGCCGACGATGCCTCGCCCAAAGTGATACTGCCAGACGCGATTCACGATCACTCGCGTGGAGAGCTGGTTATCGGGGCGAGTGATCCAATTTGCCAACGCTGTGCGGCGCCCCGTGGAATTGCCTTTGGGCTCGATCTTGGGCGTGCTCGTATCGATGATCGAAAGAAATCCAGGCTCGATCTGCTGCTCACCTTTTCGCGTCTTGATGGACACCGGAGGTGCCTTCGGTCCTGCGTCGGTCGCGACGAAAGCATCCAGCAGCGGCTTCGGCTTGAGATGATCGAACTTCTTCAATTCATCCTGCAACGCCTTGTATTCCGCTTTCTGCTCATCCGTTTTGAGGCTCTTCAGAGGATCAAAGGTCTTTCGCTCTTGCGCCATCTGCCGTTCGCAGAGTCCGGCCAGTTGCTTCTCCAAGGCATCCCGCTGCTCAGGTGCCTTGCGCGCCATCGCTTGCAGATCCTCCGTGAATCGAGTCAGCGCTCGTTCCACACGCGGCTCCAGGATCGGCTTGGTGAGAGCCTCCATCTTCGCACGCACATCAGCCGTCGCGGCTTCCCATTTCGCCTGCTGATCATCGAAGGCTTTCTGTTCCTGCTTCGTTGCCAGTTTCAAATCATCACGCCAATGCACCGGTGCCAGGAAGGCGCGCAGGCGGTAGTAGTCCTTTTGCAGAATCGGATCAAACTTGTGATTGTGACAGTGCGCACAGCCCATGCTCAGGCCGAGGAATAACTCACCCGTCGTGTCCGTCATGTCGGTGAGAATGATGTCCCACTGCCCGCGAACATCGCGCTGATTCCATTCATAAACGGGGTGCCGCAGATACGCGGTGGCGATGAGCACATTCGGATCGTCAGGCGCGATTTCGTCGCCCGCGAGCTGCTCACGCACGAACTGATTGTAGGGCTTGTCATCGTTGAGCGACTTCACAACGTAGTCGCGATAGGGCCACACGGACGGGCGATATGCGTCCGCATTGTAACCATCGCTCTCCGCGTAGCGGACGAGGTCCAGCCAGTGCTGCGCCCAGCGCTCGCCATAGCGGGGCGAGGCCAGTAACTCATCGACGAGCTTCTCGTAAGCGCGCGGGTCCTTGTCATTCACAAAGGAGTCGATCTCTTGCTTCGTTGGCGGTAGGCCATGAAGATCAAAATACGCACGGCGCACGAGTTCATGACGATCAGCCTCCGGCGCAGGATTGAGCTTCATCTCATCGTGCTTGGCGGCCACGAAGCGATCCACGTCATTGCGCACCCAGTCGCTTTTCACCTTGGGTGGGGAAACGTTTTTCACAGGTTGGAAGAACCAGTAGTTGCGCTGCTCTTCGGTGAAACCACCCTCGGTAACGACCACTTTTGTTGAACCATCGTCCGGCCACGGGGCACCCAGCTTGATCCACTTCTCCAGCGTCGCGATTTCTGCGTCCGACATCTTCCCGCCGTTGTTCTTGGGCGGCATCTTGAAGTCATCATTCTGCCATCGCACGGCCTCGATCAGTGGCGACTTTTCAGGTTCACCAGGGATGACGGCGGGACCCGTGTCGCCCCCTGTCTTGAGATACCCGATGTGATCCACGCGCAGGCCACCTTTCTGCTTTGTCTTGCTGTGACAATCGTAGCACTTGTTCACGAGAATCGGTCGAACCTCGTTCTCGAAGAACTTCATCGCCGCACGCTGAGCGTCGTCATCAGCGGCAAACGCACTGCCCGCCACAAGGCAGGCAGTCAGGACCAGGGAGGAAGGAATGCGGACAAAAGTCATCACGACCAATAAAGGCGCGGCACGGCTGGTTTTAGACACGGATTTTGTCGAATTCGAGGCGTAAGAGAATCGCAAGCCCCCATTCAGTCCCACCAGCATGGGCATTCCGGCCTGTTTCAGCAGAGACTGAAAACTGCCAACAAGGCGGTTACTTGCTCAACGCCTTCATCAAAGCCTCAGCAATCGCTGCCATCCCCTTGTCGCCAGGATGATTCGCCACACCTGCGTGCTGGAACTCGCGCTCGGCTCGACCGTAAAGGCTTTTATCTTTGCTCAGGGTGCTGAGGTCCACATAGATGCCACCAAGCTCATCGCAGGCCTTCTTCAATGCACCGTCCTTCACCTCGTTTGCCCAGAAGCAACTGCGCACGAGGATCGTGGGTATGCGGTCGCCTTTGATGGCCTTTAACAACTGCGTGACGCTGGCTTGCAGCTTGGATGCTTCCTCGGGAGACTTCAAGGCGGGCACGTTTTCTCCGATGGCGAGGACGATGAGATCAGCCTTGAAGCCAACCGGTTCCTTGAGCTTGCCCGCGATGTCATACTCAGCATACGCACGCTCGAAGTCGGCGATGTTCTTCACCAGCACCTCGGGCGCAGTGCCTTGTTTGTCGGCGAGCGACTTCGTGAAGACATGCACGTAGTCCTTCGCCTCCTCGCTCGCCGCCATGCCCCAATTGCCAGACCAGTCAATGTCCGCTTTGGGGCCGTGCTTCGTGATGCTGTTGCCAAGGAAGAGAACCTTCTTGAACACTGGCTGAGCGGAAGCCGACGAAACGATAGTGATTACGGAGATAACGAGAAGGCGAAGAAGCGAGCGCATGGCGCAGTGTGATGCAGGCTTTCCCACCTGCAAAGAACGTTCGAAGACTTTGCGAAGCATTCAGATGATCGATCAGACCTGAGCCAGAGCGCACCAACGCCAGTCTCACTCTGCGCCATGCCGCACCACCCAGTCCCATCGCTCGCTGGCTTGCTTCATCTGCGGCTCCAAATCAGTGCCCATCATCAGGCGCTGCTCAATCAACCTCTCGATCACCGCCTTCACCTTTGCCATGAACTGATCTTTTGAAGCGTAACGTTCATCCAGCGACAGACGAGGATCATCAGCGGCCTCGCGCTGTGCTTTGGTTTTTGCAAATGGAACCCACGCGCCTCGCAGCAAGTAGAACTCGTGCGGCGATCCGAACTCTGCCGGGCGAAACACCCAGCCTGTGGCTGTGCCAAGTGGCACGGCGATGTCTGGCATTGAGATGCCACCGAGATCGTTGCCATCCGCATCCACCTGCGGCACGAGCAAGGGCAGAGCAGAGCCTTCACCCGCACCGCCGGGCAGTTGCGGATTGCGCACACGACCACCAGCCTTGATGGCAACCGGCGAAGACATGCCTGGAACTTTGGGGAAACGCACCTCTCCCACGGGTGCCAGCGTGCCATCGCGGAGTTTCGGATACACACTGGGAGGCGGCTCGATGCCTTCGCTAACCCAGCGATGCATGGCTTGCCTCAAGGCAAGTATCGAGGCACCTGCGTTCACCGGATTGGCCAGAGGCGAATCTTTGACCTGCGAGGTTGGAGGAAACGCAGCTGGCCCGTGCGAGGTGCCCGCAAAGAAGTAGGACCGCACGTTTTCAGGAAGCTCCACATCCTGCGTTCCCTCCACATTGGTATGCGTCAGCGCGGCTACTCGGCCCGCGCCCCAGTATTCGGCTGCCATATTGGTGTAAAAGACCTTGGGGCGATGCTTCACACGAGCATTCTCCAGCATTCCTTCTACATGTCCGCTGCCAGGATCGCGTTGCGCCGTGTCGGCAAAAGGATACGAAGCCGTGTAGTAACCCGCGACGCTGCGCGGTGTGGACCAGCGTTGATTCAGCACCAATCGACCAGCGCCAGCGACGTGCACCATGACACCATCCAATGCCTGGCGATCCTGCTCATCCGTGTTGAACCCTAGATACATGAAATCTCGAAGGAAGCGTCCGCATTGCGAAGAGCCGAAGGCATACGCGTGCTTCACAGGCGCGAGCGAGGTCGCCTCATGCTTCAACCATGCGACGGCATCGCGAATCGCTGCGTATCCAAGCCCTGCGACCGGAGGTGCTTCGCTCAGGTAGCACAACTCATACGTTTTCCCTGGCTCGAAGCCACGCACGAGACGGAGCCGATTGTCCTTCAGGCTCCACTGCTCACGCGGCACTTCCTTGCCACCAGAAGTATCTGCTTTTGCTCGAACGATGAGCTTGCTGTCAGCGCCGTCGATGTCCACTGGCGGATAATCGATCAGATCGGTGATGGGCTGTTCATCAGCCCGTTTGTCTGGCGTGAACGTGGCGCTCACTACTCCTCGGATTGATGAGCCGTCCTTGTTCCTCGCCCGTGGCACCTCAATTCGAAGCATGCCTTTGTTTGCTGGCACATCGAACTCCCATCCCACATTCAACAAGACGAAACCCTTCGCCATCATCGAAGCAGGCAGGCTCGCCTTGCCACCGCGATTCGGAATCTCCACCCAGGCTGCGCCATTGATGCGTGAGGCGTCCTTGGGCTTCAAGAGACTGAGATCAGACGAGAAACTCACCCGCCCCGCTGCGTTCGTCGGCGCGAGTTCGATGTCGGCAATGATCGCGTTACCAGGAAGAGTCGGATCAAGCTCGAAGTGCAATTTGCCGGTGATCTGCTCATAGCCCGTCTTGCCGAGATCCTCGCGCTTGGAAACTTCCACACGCACCACAGCAGCATGAGCCCATGAGGCTGAAAAGACCATCAACCAAAGAAGATTCCGAGGTGTAAAGACCATACTCAAACCTCTTCGAGCATGACTGTTGCATCGCCAAATGTTTTGGGACGCACATTCATCTTTTCCATCATCGACAGGAATAGTCGGCAGAGCTGGCGTTCGGATCTGCCTTGGTAGTCGAGCGTGCGTCCCCCCTTGAGGCGACCACCTGCGCCGCCGAGGATGATGATGGGCAGCTCGTCGTTATTGTGCTTCGCACCGACCATCATGCTGGAGCAGTGCATGAGCATGGTGTTGTCGAGCAACGTGCGCTCGCCTTCGCGGATGCTGTCGAGCTTGCGGGCGATGTAGGCGACCTGCTCTATGAAGAGCTGGTTCACTTTGAGATAGTCCTCACCGTCGCTGTGCGAAAGCAGGTGATGGATCATGTAGTCGATGCCGTGGCCGGGCTGCTGCACGCTCGGCAGATTCGGGAAACGGAGGGCGCTGTGGTCGTTGTTGAGCTTCAGCGTGGTGATCCGCGTCGTGTCGGTCTGGAAGCCGAGCACGAGGATGTCGCACATGAGCTTCATGTGCTCCGCGATGTCCTGCGGGATGCCGTCGGCGGGGCGCTGCATGTTGGGTTTGTCGAGCGTGGGCCGCCAGCCTTGCAGTTCGCCGCGTTTGCCGGCGTTTTCGATGCGCTTCTCTACCTCGCGCACGCTGTCGAGATACTCATCGAGCTTCCGCTGGTCGCTGGCGCTGATGTCGCGCCGCAAATCCTGCGCATCGGCTAGCACGGCATCCAGCACGCTTTTGTCCGCAGGCGAGGCATCGTCTTTGAAGAGTCGATCAAAGGCCAGCGCGGGGTAAAGCTCCAGCGGCGTCGGCGTCGTGGGCGAAGACCACGAGATGTGCGAGCTGTAAAGCATCGAGTAGTTCTTGTGCACCGATGGATTCGACTTCTCGCACGCGAGCACGAGGCTCGGCACCTTCGTGGAGCGTCCGTAGGTCTGTGCTAGCATTTGATCGAAGCTCGTGCCGCTGCGGATCTCGCCACCGCTTGCGATGGGAGCACCGGAGAGCATGTTGCCGGTTTGCGAGGAGTGGATATTCCCTTTGCGGGCCTCCTCGTGATACAAACCGCGCACGAAGAGCAGCTTCTCTTTGAACTCACTCAAAGGTGCAAGCACGCGCCCGAGTTCCATCGCCTTGCCCTCCCCTTTTGCCCACCATTCCTTCGATTGGAAGCCGTTGCCGGAAAACGTCACGCACAAGCGCACCGGAGCCTCGCTCGCGGGTTTGTTCTTCTTCGGCTCATCGCCCCACACGTTGACGGATTCCATCCACGGCAGGGCCATGGTGACACCTGTGCCACGCAGGAAGGCTCGACGGGAGAAGTAGTGCTTGTTCATGAGAGGGTATCAGTTGGTAGCGATGAAATCTTTCCCGCGCACTTCTCGGAACTGCTTGCTGCGAACGATCAAATCAACGGTCTCGCCAACCTTGAAGTCATTCGCATTCAAGCGCTGGATCATGTCATTAATCAGCGGCTTGTCAGAGAGCTGAACGCTGCGACCCAAGGCATAGCCTAGGAGCTTGCGGCAGAACTGGCGTAGGAAGTCATCGCTACGTTTGTCGAGCAGGTAGGTTCGCAGACCGTTGAGCCCATCAACGGCGCTGCCATCGGGCAGGGTTACTTGCGTATCGGCTTGGCGAGAGCGGCCAATGGCATCGAAGCCCTCGAGTGCGAAACCAAACGGGTCGATGCGATTGTGACAAGCCGAGCAATTCGCATCGGTGCTGTGCTTCTCGATGAGCTGGCGTTCGGTGAGCCCTTCAGGTGGTTGCTCGGGGAGCACCGGCACGCCTTTGGGAGGAATGGGCAGCTTCTCGCCGAGCACGACCTCACAAAGCCACGCACCGCGTAGAATCCCACTCGTGCGTGAGGCTCCGGCTTGCTTCGCAAGCGTAGCCGCGAAGCCAAGGATGCCGCCACGGCCCTTCTCTTTCACCCCCCTGATTTTGGACCAGTTTTGTTTCTCCAGCAGATTCAGGGAGGTCGGTAGATTGGCTTTTTGATCTGAATCTGTTGGCCTCCCCGAATCTGCTGGAAGATCAATCCCATAGTGCTTCGCGAGTTCAGCATTCACAAAGGTGTGATCCGCATCCAGCAGCGACATCACGCTGCGATCATTCTGAAACAGGTCGATGAAGAAGCGAGTCACCTCCTCCTGCATGGACTCGCGCACGCTCACAAAGGTGGGGAAGTGACGCTCGCTCTTCTCATCGAGCGTGGCGACATCGCGCACATGCAGCCATTGGCATCCGAACTCAGTGGCGAGTCGGCGAATGCGTTCGTCCTTCATCATGCGCTTTGCTTGAGCGGCGAGCACCTCGGGATCGTGCAGCTTGCCAGCGGCAGCGAGTTCGGTGAGTTCGGCATCAGGCGCTGAGGACCAGAGGAAGTAGCTGAGACGCGTGGCGATCTCCCAATCGCTCACGGGCACGGCCTTGGGTCCTGGCGAGGCTTTTTCGCTGCGATACAAAAACGGCGGGGCCACCAGCATACGCGCGAGCAACTGGCGCACGGCGCTGGCGTGCGGCAGGTCTTGCTTGCGAAGCGTGGCGTAAAGCGAGCGCAGGTCGGCTTTCTCCGTATCGCTGAGCGGACGACGCCAGGCCTTGTTGGCGAAGTCGAGCACGGCGGCGACATGTGAGGGCTCGGAGTCGCGTTGTTGTTGTCCAAATTTTTCCGCACCTTGCTTGATCGGCTCCCGCATGGGCTCGAAGGCGCTGGGCTTCGCGTCCTGCGTGGCGAACTGCCAAAGCTGCTCAAAGGCATCGACTTGCTTCAGCGGTGCTTCGCTGACGAAGAACAGTTCATCCCACAAGCGGTCCAACTCTCGTGACTCCGCGTCGTCCATCATGAGTCGCTTCAACTGATCGTCCTCGCGATAAAACAAAGTCAGCGTCACCACCTCATCCACCGGCACGATGCGCGGGTAGCAGAGTGCGATGGGGAAGAGCGAGCGGAACTCGTCGAACGCAGCCTCAAAGCGATTTCGCGCATTGCTGCCCTCGTTCACGATGATCGGGGCGCTGTGCTGAGTGACGAGGTTGTTGTCGCTCCACTGGCCGCTCTTCAAGCCGGTCTCGGACTTGCCAGCGACGAGTCCGCTGGTCGGCTTTGGCTTCTCGGTGAGCACCTGCATTTGCACGCTGCCGTCGCCTTGGCTCGCTAGCTTGCCGGTGACGACAAACTCCGTGCCTTTCGCGAGCACGGCAGGCACCTGCACTTCGATCACGCTCGGTGCTTTGGCTTTGATGAAACTCGCTGCTGTATTTGAGTGGAAGGATCGCATCGCATTCACCAGCAGCGGACTGGTTAGCGGAAAGTCCTTCTCCAAATGCGCACGCACCTTCGCGGCCTGCGCAGGCGTTGGAGACTTGCGCCATTCGGCGATAGGTGCTGGCAGGTCAGACGCAGGCTCCAGAGTCGCGGGCTGGCTGACGAAATGCCACGCGCCATGCGGATTGCCGGAGAGTATGTTGGGAGACACATCCTTCGCGAGATCCCACGTCTTGCTGTTGTCGGTGAGCGTGAGACTCACGCCCGTCAGATCGCAGACATGATTGCCATCGCGTGGTCCGACGACGAATGCGATTACCTGACCATCCTCCACACGCACATTCTCGAACGGACCGAACTTCTGCTCCGCAGTGGTCTTGACCACGCCGCTAACAAGCACCTCGCTCGCGTGCCCACGACGCACCTCCAGCGCCCAGGTGACGCCATTGCCGCACTCAGGATGTGCGTCAAAGACGTCGCCGCGAATGCTGAGCGTGTGAGCACCAGGACTGCGCCAAGCGATCACCGACGCTCGCGTGGGCGAGGGATGCGTGGCGATGCTGTGTGGCTTCATCACGCCAGGGGTGCGCACTTGGGTATCAGAGGAGTTCGCCAGGACGCTCAGCGCGTTGTCACCTCGCCACCCTTTGATGAAATTGTAGTCGGGCGTGCTCTCCATCTTTTTCGTAAGCAAGGGTTCCAGCTTCGTGGTGCCGTAGCCGAGGTATTCGCGCCAGGCAGTGAGCATCTCAGGATCAGCCTCTGCCTTGCCTGCGGCGAGTGTATTGAGACTTTGCTCAGTGCTCGCGATGAGTCTCGCGCGAGCCGTATCCAAATGCGTCACCAGCGCAGGCAGATCTTGGATCGGCAAATCCGGTCGGCCTGACGCGACTAGCCGTGGATTCTCCCAAACGATTTCATCGCCTTCGCTGCCATCGCCTGCATCGCTGGTGCTGAGATAAAGGGTCGTGTCCTTGCCGCTATCGAGCTTCACTCGTAACTCCTGTTTCGTCACAAGCGGCGTCACTGGATCCTGCCACGCCTTCGGACCGTTCTCCTTGCCGATGTGGCCGACGTTTGCAAAACGCCACAGCACTTTCTGCCATGGCTCGACATCAGCTACCGTGAGCTTCTTCTCACGGAACTTCGCGCGCAGGGAATCGAGCAACACCGAAGGCTTCGTGCTCGAGAGCGCCTCGCGTAGGATGCCAAGATACTTCGTGCTCAAGCCCTCGCTAGTCGCTCTGCCTTGCAGCGCATCGAGATACTTCGCGAGCGGCAAATGACCACTGCCTGTGCCAGTGTCGAGCTTGATGCCTTGCGCGACAGTTTCCGAGCCTTCACCCGAGGTCGTGTGCTTTGCATACAGCGTGCGAATCTTTGCCAAGGCTTCATCCGTCCAGTCGCGCGCAGACGTGCTCGGTGAGAAACGAATCCCCTCTGGCAGCAAGACCATGTGACGCGCCACATCCTTCGCCGCATCGAGATACTTGGTAAGCAGTGCGGGCGACATCACCAGCGCCGCCCCCGCATTGGTGAAGCCTTCACCTGCGGCACCATCGACGGGGAACTCTTTCGCTAGATCGAGCGAGTCCACGCCGGTGAGATCACGCAGCGTGTAAGTGTATTCCATGTTCGAGAGCCGACGGAGCACGACGGGGCCGGGATCACCGGCATTCGCCAAAGCGATCTCATCGAGCCTCGCTTGCGCCCAGGTCGTCAGCATCGATTTTTGCTGCGCGCTAAACTGCGGTTCCTTCTTCGGCGGCATCTCGCCATTGTGAATCTGCTCCAGCACTCCCTCCCAGATCATCGGCTCCCGCTTGAGGTCTGCCATGGTGGTGAAGCGCTCCAGATCCAGGTCGCCTTTCTGCTTCTCCGTAGAGTGGCAGGTGTTGCAGTGCTCTGCGAGCAAGGTGCGAATCGCCTTGGGCATTTCTTCGACTGCAGCCACCACGGTCAAGGGCAGACAGCCGAATAGACAACACCCAGACTTCAAAGCTGCGTGTGAGATTCGTCGATAGAGTGTGGCCATGAGAAAAGACCTCCCAGAACAAGGTTGCCGCCCTTAGGGCTTCTCGCCGGAAACCTTCACGTTACGCACCTTTACGGTTTGCCCACTGACAGCGAACCACCAGCGCGCCTTTGTTTTGCCAAGATTGTCGTGACTGCCTTCGATGCTGACATCGCCGATCTTTGCAGCCATCCGATTGCCACTCCATTCGTAGTGCAGCCAATACCATTGCCCGGGCTTCAGATCGAGCTTCGCATGGGCCAGCTTGGTGCCCGGCGACTTGCCCTTCACGGCGGTGGAGTCATCCGTGATGAGCATGGACTTGGGAGTGATGGTGACTCGTCCAATATGTTTGTCACCATCGCAGCCGAGAATGAATACCCGGCCTCCATCAAACATGAACTCGCAATCAACTGCCCCGCTCTGCAAAGGCACCTGATGCCACAGCACGGCGGCGTGCTTGTTCTGAGGCAGCTCCGCGACGGTCATGACACCATCCTTGATGTCCCAGGTGCCATGTTTGATCAGCCACTCGGAAGACAATGGCGACTTCAGATCGGGCTGTGCAATGGTGCTAAGATCAGCGGCGCAACTGATCGAGGTGAGTAGGAGGGCAGCAAGGAAATGCGAGTGCTTCATGGCACTCGATCAAACGCCACACTCCACGATGATCATGCGTCTGGTTCGTTCGGGATCGACGCCTGCACCTTGCGACACCATGACGCGAACATGTCCTTGGCCACTTCTGAGGCCTCCTCTGCATCGACGTGCTCGATCACCGTTGACGGCTCAGGCAGCCACGCTGCGCCAATGGTCTCGCCCACATGGGTCTGTTCCTCCGAATGCAGGAAGCTACGCAACTTCACAGTTAGTTCGTTTGTGCTGCGATTGAAACTCGCATCGGCCTCGGCGCAGACTTCGTGAGTATGCTCACTGATCTGCACCGTGCCGACCACTTTCGAGATGTCGATGATGCCGTGCATAATCTAGAAGCGACCCACCAGCAGCTCGCGCTGGAAGACCATTTCCTTCGGCATGTGATCGTAGAGGTCGATGTAGAGTTCGCCGGCGCTGAGGATCTCTTGCCTGAACTCCTTGATGTCCACCTGCATGACCTTGTCGAACTCGGGCGGGCCGAATTCTTCCATGCCTTTCCAGGTCATCTCGCTGTAGCGCGGCATCCAACCGAGCTGCGTTTCGTGACCGCGACCTTCGCCACGGCAGCGTTTCACCACCCACTCGAGCACGCGCATGTTCTCGCTGAAGCCAGGCCACAGGAACTTGCCATCGGCGTCCTTGCGGAACCAGTTCACATGGAACACGCGAGGCAGGTCCTTCACGCGACGTCTCATGCCGAGCCAGTGCGCGAAGTAGTCGCCCATGTTGTAGCCGCAGAAGGGCAGCATGGCCATCGGGTCGCGACGCACCGTGCCCACCGCACCAGCTGCGGCGGCGGTCGTTTCGCTGCCCATATTGGCTCCAAGGAACACGCCGTGGACCCAATTGAATGCCTGAAACACGAGCGGCATCGTGGTGGCACGACGACCACCGAAGATGATCGCATCAATGGGCACGCCCTCGGGCTTCTCCCAGTCAGGATCAATCGTGGGGCACTGATGGGCTGGCGCGGTGAAACGGCTGTTCGGATGCGATGAGGGACGACCGCAGCCTGGGGTCCAATCCTCGCCTCGCCAGTCGATGAGGTGCGCGGGCAGTTCCTTGGTCATGCCTTCCCACCACACGTCGCCGTCATCAGTGAGCGCCACGTTGGTGAAGATCGTGTTCTTCTCGCACGAAGCCATCGCGTTCGGGTTGCTGGTCCAGGACGTGCCCGGCGCAACGCCGAAGTAACCGGCCTCGGGATTGGTCGCCCACAGACGACCATCGCTGCCGGGGCGCAACCATGCGATGTCATCGCCCACCGTCGTGACCTTCCAGCCTTCATAGGCAGGCGGCGGCACGAGCATGGCGAAATTGGTCTTGCCACACGCACTCGGGAAAGCCGCAGCCACATACGTCTTGCGACCATCGGGCGACTCGACGCCGCTGATCAGCATGTGCTCCGCCATCCAGCCTTCGTCGCGACCCTTCACGCTCGCGATGCGCAGCGCGAGGCACTTCTTGCCTAACAAAGCGTTGCCACCGTAGCCACTGCCATAGCTCCAGATCGCGCGCTCCTCGGGGAAGTGAACGATGTATTTCGTGTCGCTGCACGGCCAGGGCACATCTTTCTCGCCCGGTGCTAGCGGCTTACCCACGCTGTGCAGACACGGCACGAACTCGCCGCCTTCGCCGAGCTGATCGAGCACCGGCTTGCCCATGCGGGTCATGATCTTCATGCTCACGACGACGTAAGGTGAATCGGTCACTTCGACGCCGATCACGGAGAACGGCGAGCCCAGCGGCCCCATGCAGAAGGGCACCACATACATGGTGCGGCCCTTCATGCAGCCGCTGAACAAGGGCCGCAGCATGGCTTTCATATCAGCAGGAGCCATCCAGTTGTTCGTGGGTCCCGCGTCCACCTTGCGATTCGAGCAGATGAACGTGCGGTCCTCCACGCGGGCGACGTCGTTCGGGTTTGATCGGGCGAGGAAGCTGTTGGGGCGCTTGGCTTCGTTAAGCTTAATGAAGGTGCCGTTGGCCACCAGAAGCGCGCACATCTCATCGTATTCCGCCTGTGATCCATCGCACCAGCGAACCGCGTCGGGCTGGCAGAGGAGTTTCACTTCTTCGATCCATTGCAGCAGTGTGTCGTGTCTTGTCATGGGTAGGGCATACTAGCACGCAAGGAGGATGCCAGGATGGTCAATGTTGTGTCGATCTTGCCCCCTCAGGGACGAACTTCGAACTCGATGCGAACAGGCTTGCGCTCGACAGGGCGTGCGTTGCTCTCGAGCGAGACATCGACTTCAAAAGGGCGGCTCAAATTGTTGCCCGCCATGTCTTCGAGGTCGGGGGAGACTTCGATGAAGTGATGACCTGCATCGGCAACAAACCATACCGAGCTTCCATCATTAAAAATGCCGCTTCCAATGGGGTGTCCATCAGATGTAAAACGTTTCTGGAGCGGCTGACCATCAATTGTAATCGCCGAGGGAATCATGGCCCAATCGAGCCTTTCCCCGAATGATATATACCCTCCCTCCGCACTCCGCGTGCCCGTTATCTTGGGCAGCTGAATCTTCCACTTTGCAGGATTGGGACATGTCTGGTCCGGCTGACCAACTAGGAACTCCAAGACAGTATCCCTTCTCAGCCCGACACCAGTGATGGTCGTCGCATTCCTATCAAGAGTCAGTCGGTAGCGATGCCCGCAGATCAGAACAGCTCCTTCATCTTCATTGAGATTCACTCCTGCTTTCTGCCTACCGGGATGAAGCCAGACCGTCAGCCTCTGATTATCAGGGGACCAGAGTTCCACCTCACGAAAAGCTCCTGGGACATTCTTTACCAATTTTGGATCCGTCAGATCTTCGAGTCGGATGTGCCGAAAAATTTCCCCTTCGGTCATCGGACGCGAAAACACCAAGTAGAATCTCAGTGCGTTTGCTGGCACCGGTGCATCGGAAAGGTCAATCTGCGGATACCACTTGGCCACCGCTTCGGCCACTACTGCCTTGGCTCCTAAGCTGGGCTCTCGCCAGGTTTGGATAAAGACCCCACGAGGAAAGCTGCCTGTGATTGACACCTCCAGCATTGCTTCGTTCCGAAGCGGTAGAGTGGGAGTAAAGGTGAGCGAATACTCGCCGATGACGACCATTCCGCTCAGAGTTTCAGATTCAATAGCGGACACGCCATTGCTTATCACGTCACCCTCTGCTTTGACGTGCAAGTAACTCTTGAGACTAATCTGCTCTCTAACCACGCGTTCCAGCCAAAAACGTGCGGACGGGTTCGCGCAGGTGGCTCTCGCCGTTCCATTGGTGTGCCCATCTGGGGATCGGACAAATTCCAGAATGAACTCGGGGCGCTGGAAGTTTTGAAAGTAGAAAAGCAGTCCCCAAGCTCCGCCACAGAGAATAGTCAATATCGCGCCTAACCAAGGCACACATTGCCAAGAATCTGTGACGACTTTCATCACTCAAGGCAACTCCACCGTCTCGATCGCCAGCGCGCCTTCGTGATCGCGCAAGACGACGGCGTTAGCATTGTCGAGCTTGGCTACTTGCACGGCTCCGAAGAGTGCATCAACGATCTCGATGCCCTCAGGTCCACTGGGCTTTTTGGTGTCTCGGCGGGTGGCCTTCTCGTTCACCTTGTCACTATTGAGATAGGCCATGTCCATGCGAGCCCCCCAGAATTCGCTCGGGCCGAAGAGCGGCTTGTGGAAGCGCTGCGTGTGCGTGACCAGCCAGCGCTTGCCACCCTTCTCATACTCGAAGAGGTCGAGCGGGCGGTTGCCACTGCCGAGTTCCACCATGCTCACACCTTTAACCTGAGCACCGCTCTTGAGATCATCGAGCGGGAACTTCGCCACGGGCGTGCAAGCAAAAGCACCGACCACAAAACTCTTCCCATTCTCCTCGTGCGGAATGAAGCTGCTGATGGGAGCCCGTGTCTCCCACTTGCCATGCGCCACATGATACGTCTCTGCGCTGTAAACACTGGCCGTGGCACCGTGTTCCAGAGGGAGAGGCAAGGAGAAAATCTTGCTGGCAAACTCCTCATTGCACGAACCCGCCGCAAGGATGCGATCCGCCGTGCAGGCCACGTCCGTGATGTTGGTCGATTTGGCTGAGGTCACTCCCGGCAGCGTCACGCGCGCCCAAGGAAGGGCGTCAAAGGTGAGCGTCGTCACCTGACCGTCGGCGTTGATGGTCACAACGGAGGCGGCGTTGTCCGGCTTGCGGCTCACGCTCAGGTAGATGAGGCCGCTCATGGGGTTCACTGCGAGGTCGTTGATGAGGATGTTCTCCGCCGTCGCGCCCAGGCTCTTGGCGATGAGTTCTGGCACCTTGTCCACACGTTGCTTGAGCTTCTGCACGGGGCCCACATCCCCTGTCTGCACGGCCACCACACTGCCCATGCGCTGCTCCGCAATGATGAGAAGCCCCTCGGGGCCAAAGGAAATCGCTCCTGCCGCCGCCAGCCTCAGCCCTCCGGTCTGCGGATTTTTCAGCAGCGACGGTGATGCCGCTACAGGGCTCGCATGGCTGTGAACGACGAACGCGCTCGCGATCAATCCGATCACACCGACACCGATGAGAAGAAAGGAAGTTGCCTTCATGCCTCGGAGGCTATCAGGCACCGGCACTGCGGCACAAGCAGAAAGCACTCGCCGTGCGAGTTACGAAGGATCTACGAGAGCTTCCTCTTGAAATCCTCGTAGCCAAAGCGGCGCACCACGCGCAGCTCGTCCGTCGCAGGATCGTAGATGTCGATGTCGGGATGCGGCACGCCATTGAAGGTCGTGGTCTTCACCATCGTGTAGTGCGCCATGTCGGTGAAGACCAGCTTCTGGCCGAGATGCAGCGGCTCAGGGAAGGAGTATTCGTTGATCACATCGCCCGCGAGACAGGTCGGACCGCCGAGCTTGTAACGATGCGGAAAATCCTTCGGCCAGCCGGCACCGATGATGTGCGGACGATACGGCATCTCTAGCGTGTCCGGCATGTGCGCGGTGGCGGAGACATCAAGGATGGCGGTGGGGATGACTTCGGCAGCAGGCTCTGGCGAGTTGGGAAGTTGATTCACTTCGACTCCCAGCACATGCACGTCGATGAAGTGGAGCGTCCCTTCGGCGTCGCGAAGAATGTTGTGGGTGCGGGCATCGGCGACCGCGACACCATCATCACGTCGATACACGTTTTCGCGTTCCTTGGTGAAGCCTGACATGGCAAAGAAGCTGTCGATGTCTTCGGTGGACGCACCTTCACCTTCGATGAAGGGCTGACTGGAGACGATGCGAGTGCCATCCACAGAGACGAGCACGCCTTCGAATCTCCAGTCGATGCCAAGGAGATCGTGACAGGCGAGGAGGTTGCTCAAATACGCATCGGCGCGACCGCGTGCACCGAAGTTGGGAGCTTTGGTCAGCTTCGTAACACGGCCCCTCTTCAAGTCGAGCCACACATCATGCTCGGTGGCACCTTCCAATTCATCCGCGTCTCCGCAGTAGGCGCGAAACGCGACTTCATCAATCAACCAACCTTCCCGTTGGGCCCAGTCGCGAAGGGATTCGGCCTCGGCGTGGAGCCGTTGCGCCGCATCTGTGAGATCAGCTCGCTGCGCGTCTTTTTCGAGGCACGCGAGGAGTGCTCTTGCTGCGAGATTTGCATCCGCTGTTGAACGCTCTCCAGAACGATAGGGGCGATGGTCTTCATGGTTTGATGGTGATGGTTTAGTCGATTGAGAAGGCTTTGCCACACAAGATTGCCCGACGATGTCCTGCACGCTGGCAATAAGGTAACCGGTATTGAGCGCGATTGCTTCGCCGGGTTCGAGATAGACGTGCTCCTTGCCCCAGCGCTGCTTGAAGGTGCGGAGTAACTTGATGAGTCGCTCCACGTCGTAGTCCTTGCGGCTGATATGGTGGCCGCCGCCCATGTTGATCCACTTCGCCTGCTCGATGAACTTGGGGAAACGCTGCTCCACGGCACCGAGCACGCGCTCGAGCACATCGCTGCCTTGCTCACAGAGCGCGTGGAAGTGAAGGCCTTCGAGTCCTTCGAGATCATCGGGATGGATGCTCTCGGCGCGCGTGCCGAGACGGCAGCCGGGTGAACACGGGTTGTAGAGATCGACCTCCACCTCGCCGTGCTCGGGGTTCACGCGCAGACCCGGCGATGGTGCGCGACCTTTCGCCTTCGCTGCCTCGATCATCGGGCGGAACCTCTTCCACTGCGCGATCGAGTTAAAGCTGATGTGGTCAGCGATGGGGATGATCTGCTTCATCTCCTCGTCTTTGAAGAAGGGCGCATACACGTGCACCTCCTTGCCGAACTCCTCATGTGCTAGCAGCGCCTCGTGCAGACCACTCGCGCAGCAGCCGCCGAGGTATTGTTTCACCAGGCCAAAGGTGGAGAACATCGAGAAGCCCTTGAGCGCGAGCAGGATAGTCACGCCAGCCTCGCGCTGCACCATCGCGAGCTTCTCCAGGTTTTGCTTCAGCAGGCCAAGATCGACCACATACGCCGGCGTCTGCACGCGCTCGAGATCGAAGCGTGGCGCGGGCTGGTCAAAGACGTGCGGGGGGATGTCGGCGTCGAAGTGGCTGCTCATGGGGGAGCGCCGATGTTAGCGGGTTCGCCGCGTTTGGCATCCAGTTTCGCAGTTGTGCGCGACAGCACGCGGTGCTTCACATCGCCCGCCATGCCGCGCCTCCTGCTTGCTCTTTGCCTCGTGCTCATCACACCGTGCATGGCTGACGCTGCGACGAAGAAAAGGAAGTCCGCCACCGTGCGCAAGGCGGTGCCGGTGAAAGTCCCGAGCGCGGCAGGCAAGCCGAACGTGCTCTTCATCATCGTCGATGACCTCAACGACTGGGTCGGCTGGCTGGGCGGCCATCCGCAGGCGCGCACGCCGAACATGGACCGGCTGGCGCGCATGGGCATGAGGTTCACGAACGCGCACACCGCGTATGCTTTGTGCAATCCCTCGCGCGCGGCGCTGATGACCGGCATGGCACCAGCGTCGAGCGGTGTCTTCGGCAATGAGCAGGACTGGCGGCGCTCGATCAACGTCGTTGGTAAGCCCACGCTGCCCGAGTTCTTCAAGTCAATGGGCTACACGACTGCGGCAGGCGGCAAGATCTTCCACGCGAATCATGGCGGACCCGAGGCACGGCTCGCAGGATGGCATGGCGGACGACGCGGCTTTGAGCAGGATGTGGCGTGGGATGCGCGCTTCCCGCAGCCAGGTGTGCAGCTCGCCGAAGCACCGGTGCACACGGGACAGAACTTCAACGGGCTCAACATCTGGCACTGGGACTGGGGTCCGATCGACGTCACGGACGAACAAACCGAAGACGGCCAAACCGTCGCGTGGGCCGCCGACTTCGTGCAGCAGCATCGCTCGAAGCAGCCCTTCTTCCTCGCCGTGGGACTCTACAAGCCGCATTCGCCCTGGTATGCGCCGAAGGCCTACTTCGACGAGCGCCCGCTGAACCAAGCGAAGCTACCCGAGGTGAAGGCCAACGATCTCGATGACGTGCCTGCCTTTGCCAAAGGCCATCTCAGCGGTGGCGAGAACCATCATCAGCAGATCGTGGCGAACAATCTGTGGCCCAGCGCCGTGCGCGCCTACCTCGCGTGCATCACCTTCGCCGACACGCAGCTCGGCAAGCTACTCGATGCCGTGGAGCACTCGCCTGCGGCGAAGAACACGATCATCTGCCTGACCAGCGATCACGGCTGGTATATGGGCGAGAAGCAGATGTGGCACAAAGGCAAGCTCTGGGAGCGCGCGACGCATGTGCCGCTCACGATCTACGCGCCCGGTGTCACGCAACCTGACAGTGTCAGTGCTGAGCCCGTTAGCTTGATCGACGTGTATCCCACGCTCTGCGATCTCGCGAAGCTCAAGCAGCCCGAGCACCTCGACGGCGAGAGCCTGCTGCCGCTGTTGCAGGACCCTGCCACCAAGCGCACGCATCCCGCGATCACCACGATGGGTGGCGAACTGCGAGTGAGCTACAGCGCGCGCACGGATCAATGGCGTTACATTCGCTACGCCGACAAAAGCGAGGAACTCTACGACCACGCCACCGATCCGAACGAGTGGACCAATCTCGCCGCCAAGCCCGAGCACGCTGCGCTGAAGCAATCGCTCACCGCCTTCTTCCCAACGGAATGGCACAGCGCGCATCGCAGCATGGAGCAGCTCGGTCCCATCGCGAGCGCTGATGGCGGCGCGAACTACTTCCTCCAGCCCGGTGACGAATTGCCTGCGAGCGCCTCGCCACAGATCGCAGGTCGCGGCTTGTCGATCATCACCCGCTTCGACTACACGCCCGCAGTTGATCAGGACAGCACGCTTGTCTCGCAGGGCAATGATCAGAACGGCTGGGCGCTGCATCTCGTCGCGGGTGCGCCCACGTTGTCGCTCTTCGTCAATGGCCAACGCAGTGCGATCACTGCCGAGCCCCTGAAGGCAGGACCAGGCATCATGCGCGCGCTCGTGCCCGGTGATGGCACCATGGCGCTAGCCGTGCCCGGCGTGGATGAAATCATTGATGCCACGCCCTTTCCTGGTGGCTTCCCTGTGCAGCCGGGAGTGGGGCTTCAGGCAGGCGAGAGCTTTGGTCCACTAAGGGCGAAGGACTTTCCCAACAGCACGCCGTTCGATGGCAACGTGCAGCAACTGCTCATCTCGGTGCTGCCGCCGTGATCACGACTTCTTGGATCGTCCGAACAGTTTTTTGAAGAAACCCTGTTTCTCTTCGACGGGCGGCTCGGTTTTGCTTGGGGCCAGAGGTTTCGTGGGCGTGCGCACCGCCGATGACTTGGGCACGCTGGCGACAGGAATCGGCGGGACAATTGGCTTGAGCCAGTCAGGCTTCACCGTCCCCGCCGCCACCCACTCACTCATCGAAGAATTCCAGATCAACGTTTGCGCAGGCAGGTCGCCGGTTTGCACCTTGAGTGCCAGCACGGACTCAGAGATGGGCCCCTGGCTGACGCCGTCGATTTCAAAATACCAGTTCATATGCGTTGGATGGTGGGAGACCGTTCAGCTTCCAGCATGTGCCAGGGCCACCAGAACGGCAAGGAATTCACTCCCGCGAAAATACCCCGCGCAGCCTACCGGCAGTGGGACTCGAACCCACACGGTGGTCACCCACCAACGGATTTTAAGGCCGTGTTACTTATTGATTTATCAATACATTATTATTGGTGTATCTGATTTGTATCTGATATTTCTCGACTTTCACTCATGTGCGGTAGATTGCGGTCATGCGCGACCCGGTATCCATCAGCAAGGTAAAGCACCCTCGTTACAAACTCGTCGTCACCTATCCCGAGCACTTGCCTGATGGCAGCACGACCCGCCGGAAAAGCTATTTTTCCACCAAGGAGCAGGCCAACACCTGCGCTGCCGAGCTGCGGGCGAAACTCGCTAGCCACGGCGCACGACATGCCCACGTTGCCGACGACGAGCGCGCTGCCCTGATTCGCTTCCGCACCTGGGCGGAGTCTCTCGCTGAGCCAGTGAAGCTGCTCGACCTGATCAATGAGGCGATCACGGCACGCGAGCGGGCTGCCGTTACCTCTACGGTCCAAGACCTGATCGACGCCCGAATCACTCAGGCGCAGCGCATCGGCAGTTCCAAGCGACACATCGACGATCTTGAAAGCAGGTTGAACCGTTTCGCCAAGGCATTCGGCAAGCGCAACGCTGCCAGCGTCACGCCCTCGGAAATCGAGCAGTGGATTTACAAGACCACGAAGAACGCCGTTACATTCGGAAACTTCGCACGCGCCATCAACAGCGTCTTCACCCTCGCCTTGAAGCAAGGTAAGGTGCGCGAGAACCCGGTCTCTCGCATCGAAGCGCCCAAGGTAGTCCGTGCGGCCCCCAAAGTGCTCAAGCCTGCCGAGCTTCATGCCCTGCTGACCGCAGCTTCCCAGCGCTTGCACCCCTTGCTGGTGCTCCAGGCATTTGCGGGCGTCCGCCGTGCCGAAGCCGAGCGGCTCACATGGGCGCACATCCACCTCGAAACCGAAGAGCCCTGCGTTGAACTCCCCAGCGAGGTCACGAAGACCAACCGCCGCCGCAGTGTCTCTCTACCCCCGAATGCAGTCGAATGGCTGAAAAACCTTCCTCGCGATCAAGAGGGGCCTCTGGGCATTTCCGCCTCCGCTTATCGTGACGACCTCACCCAGGCAGCCAAAACCGCCAAAATCACCTGGGACGAAAATCTGCTCCGCCATAGCTACGGCAGCTACCGCCTCGCTCAGATCAAGAACGCCGCCCAAGTCGCCGAG
>CAUJJC010000327.1 GCA_963204975.1 Verrucomicrobiota bacterium
TGGGCCGTAGGATTGTCAGGGTTCAGGGTCGCGGTTACTAGCGGAGATACGATGCCCGGCAACTGGAAGGATGTTTTTTCCTTCATGCTTTGCTGCTTGAAGCCCCGCCGCGGCTCCGTTTAGAAGCGCACCTCTTTCTCATGTTTCTTGCCGCCACACCCGAACCAAGCCGCCTGGGCGATGTGCTCATGGCTTTCCTCAGCATCGTCTTCGAAGGCGCGCCCTACATCCTGATTGGCACGCTGCTGTCGGGATTCATCGACGCCTTCCTGCCCTCAAAGCTGATCGACCGTGCGCTGCCGCGCAACAAGGTGCTCTCCACGCTGATCGCAGGGTTCCTCGGCCTGGTGTTTCCCGTGTGCGAGTGCGCCATCGTGCCTGTGATCCGCCGTCTGGTGCAGAAGGGCCTGCCGCTGGGCTGTGCGGTGACTTACATGCTAGCGGCACCGATCGTTAATCCCATCGTGGCAGTGAGCACGGCCACGGCGTTCAAGGAGTCCGTGAAGCTCTTCCAATGGAGTGACCTCAGTCATCCCTCGCTGCTGATCGAGCATCTCGTCGCCTCAGCACCGATGACGCTCTCTCGCTTGTCGCTCGGCTACACGGTGGCGGTGCTCGCGGGTCTGCTGGTGATCTTTTTCCGTCCCGCGCAACTGCTGCAAAAAAAGGTGGCGGACAGCATTGAAGCAGCCAATGCGGCGCGCGAAGAAGCGGGCACAACGGTGGTCGCATCCAGCTTTGACTCTAAGCTGGTGCAGTCGATGCGCACGGCCATGCGCGACTTCCTGGATACGGGCATGTATTTCGCCATCGGCGTCATGATCACCGCCGTCTTCAACACGCAGGTCAATCAGGCGATCATCGACCGCGTGGCGTCCAATGGTCTGATCGCGACACCTGCCATCATGATGCTCGCCGTAGTGCTGTCCCTGTGCAGCACCTCCGATGCCTTCATCGCGGCACCGATGGCCTCGTTCAATGCCGCCTCGAAGCTGGCCTTCCTGGTCTTTGGTCCGATGATGGACATCAAGCTGATGTTCATGTATTCCAACGTGTTCAAGCGCAGCGTGGTCGTCGCCATGTTCTTCGGCCTGCTCATTGTCATCGGTGCCCTGGCCAGCCCCTGGTCCCAAATGATCCTCAACCTCGCGAAGTAATCTATGAGCGCCCAACGTCTCGCCAATCATCTCATCAGCGTCGCCCTGCTGCTTCTGTGGGGCAGCGTGCTGATCTACTTTCACGTCAGCGGACGCCTGGTTCACTACCTGCCGCCGGATGGCATCTTCCGCCCGATGGCGCTCATCGCTGGCATCGGCCTGCTGGTGCTCGGCATTTTCAATCTGGCCACCATCGGCAATCAGACAGCGGATTGCTGCGGCCATGATCATGACCACAACCATGATCACGACCATGATCACGACCATGATCACAAGCACGATGGCTGCGATCACGATCACGCTCATGAGAAAGCAGGCTGCTGCGGGCATGACCACGACCATGCGAAGGTTGACTGCGGTCATGATCACTCACACGACAAAGGCGACTGTTGTGGACACGATCATCACCATGGTCACAGCCATGGTCACAGCCATGGTCACGACCACGCTCACGGCATCATTGAGGAAAGCGGACCCATCGCCCGAACGCTGGCGATCTGCGTGCTCGCGGTTCCTCTGGTGATGGCTGCGGCGATGTCGCCGGATCAGTTCAGCCCCAACGCGGTGATCAACAAGGGCTTGTATAACACCAACTACGCCGCCGCGAGCACCACGGGCGTGCCGCAGACTCGCCTCAGCAGCGCCAAGCCCGGTGCTGCCAAGACCACTCCGGCAGGCGTCCCCGCTCCAGCGGCCAAGCCTTCTGTCACCATCGCCGAGACACCTTCCGCAGGTCCTCGCGTGCCTGGCAGCGCGGCTCCTGGCTCGGCCAGCGTGGCGGTCAGCACCTTGCCACCCGCCACGGTAGCACCAGCTCAGGGTTCGACGCCGCCAGCCCCCGGAACCGTCACCGGCGAGATGGCGAAGAGCGCCTCGGCAGCCAAGCCTGGAGCGGAGACCAAGAGCTACGGCAGCTTCACCTTGGAAGATCTCAAAGCCCAGGTGCCGCAAAGCAAGGAGGGCAACTTCATCCTTGAAGTGCCGGAGCTTTACTACACCGCTGGCGACAAGGAAGTGCAGGGCGTGCTGGCCGGTCAGTTGATCGAGACCACCGCCCAGGTGCTGCCTGAGAAAGTGAACAACACAGATGGCAAGCGCCTGCGTATCTTCCGCATGTTGGTGCAGTGCTGTGCAGCGGATGCACGTCCCTACTCGGTGCCGGTGGAGTTCACCGACAAGGCCCCCACGATCAAGGACATGACCTGGATCAAGCTCGTCGGCAAGATGGGCTACGTGCAGGAGAATGGTCAGACCGTGCCCATCGTGTATGCTTCCGAATACAAGGAGACCACAGCACCGGACAACGCGATGCTGTATTAGCCACTTCGCAAAGATCGTTTCTTCACTGGCGCGAGGCTTTCGGTGTGCTATGCGAACGGCCCCATGAAATCACACCTTCGCCCCCTACTCCTTGGCGTTCTCGGCCTCACCGCCGCTTGCCTGAGCAGTTGCTCAAGTGTCAAGCACACCAGCGGCACGATCTACGGCCAGGACTTCGATCCGCCTGCCACTCGCCCGACCAATCCCTCCGCTGTCAAAGTGAAGGTCAGCACCGGAGCCCAGCGCGTGTATGTGATGGAAGGTGATAAGGTCCTCATGGCCACGCCTTGCTCCGTGGGCACGGGCGGTTCCACCGGTTCCGGCACCTACCGCATCCAATACAAGGAGGCCAAGCGCCGCCGCCAAAGCCAGCCGGATCGTGGCTACCCGATGGCCTTCTGGCAGGAATGGAAGTCCGCCTACGGTATGCACTGGGGTTTTGTGAAGCCTTATCCCTGCACCCACGGCTGCATCCGTCTGCCGATGAAGTCCGCCGCCAAGCTCTTCGCCATGACCCAGGTGGGCACTCCTCTCATCATTGCCTCCTCACATCCTGAGGACGCTACCATTGGTAAGACACTCCCCGTCATCGACGACGGCCCGCTGCCCAATCCTGACCGCGGCTACCTGCACAGCGCACGGTTCTTTGAAGACGCCCAATACAAGGGCAACATGTTCAAGAACTAAGTCGACTTTGTCCCCACTCCTCGTCGCCGTCGAGCCGTGCTGACGTGGCGAGGAGTGTCACGGAATGACGAATGACGGAATGCCCAATGCCCAATCAATGACGAACTTCATTCCGAATCGGACTTCAAAGACGACTCACTGCCCCTGGGTCATTCGGACTTCGTGAATTCCTTCGTCATTCGCCATTCTTAATTCGTCATTCAGCCAGCCTCTCTCACCTTCACGTCCATGCAGCAAACCGCCACCGAACGCAGCCGCCGCGTCAATGTCCGCACACCGGAGGTCATGGAGCGTGTCCAGGCCCAGGTGGAAACGCACTACCGCAGCCCGCTGGTGGAGCGCATCAAGGCGAGCGGTGGCCAGCTCACCATTGGCAATACCACGCTGCGTCTCGCCAAGGACTTCGGCTTCTGTTACGGCGTCGAGCGTGCCATCGACCTCGCTTACGCCGCGCGAAAGGTCTTTGATGACAAGAAGGTCTATCTCCTCGGCGAGATCATTCACAATCCCGAGGTGAACCGCCAGCTTACCGAGATGGGTGTGATCAGCATCCCTCTCGGCCAGCAGGAGCAGACGGTGGCAACACTCAGCGCGGATGATGTCGTGATCGTGCCCGCCTTCGGTGCCGAGACACGGCTCATGAAACTGATCGCCGAGCGTGGTTGCATGGTGGTCGATACCACCTGCGGCGACGTGATGAGTGTGTGGAAGCGTGTTCGTGGCTACGCCCAGCAGGCCATCACCAGCATCATTCATGGCAAGGCGGCTCATGAAGAAACGCGTGCCACAGCTTCACGCGCGCTCGGTGAGAAAGGCAATGGCCACTACCTCGTGGTGCTGACGTTGGGCGACATCGACTACGTCTGCGATTACATCCGCCAGGGTGGCGACAAGGCAGCCTTTCTCAAGCGCTTCAAAGGTGCGCACTCTGATGGCTTTGATCCCGATCAGCATTTGACGCGAGTCGGCGTGGCCAATCAAACCACGATGCTCAAGAGCGAGACCGAAGAGGTGCAGCGTCGCGTGCAACAGGCCGTCGTTGATCGCGATGGACCCGAGCTTGCGAAGCAGAATTACCAAGTCTTCGACACCATCTGTGGTGCCACGCAGGAGCGCCAGGATGCGCTGTTCCAGATGCTCGATCAGCCGATGGATGTGCTCCTCGTCGTCGGCGGCTACAACAGCAGCAACACCACGCACCTCGTCGAGATCGGCGAGCAGAAGCTGCCCACGTTTTTCATCCGCAATGCCGAGTGCCTGCGCTCATTGGAGCAGATCGTTCACTTCGATCTGCACTCCAAGTCCGAGGTCGAGAGTTACTCACAAAAGCTCTCCAGCGGTGCCCCCATCGTCGTCGGTATCACCGCTGGTGCCTCGTGCCCGAACAACCTCATCGAAGACACGATCAAGCGCGTGTTCCAGCTTCGCGGCATCGCGATGGATGATGTGCTCGCCTCCTTGAACGCCTAGCCACAGGGCATCACGTCTCCGCCTTGGCCCGCACGACGAATAAAGCCAAGGCACCAACGATTCCGAGCACGGCACTCAGGACCCAAACCGATGCCGGGCTCACATCGTAGAGCTGCAATCCTCCAGCGGAGCTTGCGATGCCACCGATGGCCCAGGCGAAGCTGAGGAATCCCGAGTAGCGCCCGCGCATTTCATCAGGAGCCAGGCTGGCCGCATAGGCCTGCTGACGCGAGAAGGCGAACATCTCACCGATGGTAAAAATCACGATGGCGAGCACGAAACTCCACAGCGGGCTCGCCCCCAGCAGCACCAGGAAGCATCCACCCATCATGATGTAGCCAATCGCCAGCATCGTGCGCGCTGCGAGGCGACGTGTGCGCGCCGCGAGCAGCATCTCGAGCGCCACGATCATGATGCCATTGATCGCCAGGATGTAACCCGCCGCACTCGGCGAGTGGCCCGACCTTTCCAGATGAAGCATGAAGGTGGTCGCTGTCTGACGGAAGGACCACGAGCCGCAGATGCAGGCCACGAACAAGGCGAGGAAGGCATGATTACGCTTGATCGAATCCCACGCCACCGCCCAGCCCGCGAGGTGAGCCGCCGTCTTATTACCTCGGGGCAGGTAAATCCAGGCAATCACACCAAAGAATGCCGAGGTGGCGGCATCGACGGCGAACAGCCAGAAGAATGAATGCTCCGCAAGCAAGCCCGCGCAGATCGGCCCCAGCGACCATCCGAGGTTCACGGCAAATCTTTGCACCGCAAACGCCGTCACTCGATGCTCAATGGGCACGAGGTCCTGGAGCAAGGCATTGCCTGCGGGATTGCCGCATTCCGCTACCACGCCTGTGATAAACGCGAGCAACGAAAGCACCTGCCATCCGGTCGCCTGCGACATCGCCATCATGCACACCGCACTGCCCAAGGCCGAGACGGCCATCGTCACATTCCGCCCCAGACGATCTGCCATCCATCCGCCCAACCACGCGGCGGCAAAACTGCCCGCCGAGTAAGCTGATACCGCCCAGCCGGCCTGGGCTGCGGTGTTGCCATTCCTGGTCATGAAGAGGGTGAGGAACGGCCACACGAACACTCCAAAGCGGTTCACGAAGGTCGCTCCGATCAGCACCCAGAACGGGCGCGGCAGGAGCTTCAGCGATTGATAAAAAGTGGACATGAGAGAGCCAAAAACAAGCGGGCCGGACTTGTCGAAAGTCCGGCCCGCAATGGATGAAATGAAAATGGAGAGGGAGCTGGACTAGACGTGTGTTCGCGCAGTGGAGCAGTGATGACGATTGGCCATGCCCATGCGCTCCGCAAAGCGGACGACGACACGATAGGCTGGCTTGAGGGCGAACATGAGCGGCGATGCTAACGGACTGCTGCGGAAACACAACTGCGATTTCAATACACCGCCTTGCGATGGAACAGGAAGCTCTCCAACAAAAGCAACGCCACCACAGTCCAGAGGAGGATCTGCGCCCAGCTCCAGCCTCGTCCGAGGTGGCCTTGAGCAGCGAGCGCCGGCGTGCCTCCTGGTTGATGGTCCTCAGCCACCTTCTTCACATTCGTCTCCGTCATGGATGCCAGCACACATGCTCCCGCACGACCATCACTGGTCTGCCAAGTGCCGACGTGCTTCAACTCATGCAACGCACCTGCGGGTTCATCGACTTGCCGGATGAAGGACCGGCCATCCCAGGTCTGCCATTCCATCGAGCCCTTGACCGGCATGAAGTCGCCCGTGCGCTGTGGCTTCAGATCGCTGAGCGCATCACTGTTCTCGGCGCACCAGTAAAGTGCGTTGCCGAGGAGCAGCGGATACGCGGGCATGAGGGCGAGCTGTTCCGAGCGACTCGGTGAAAAGGCCGTCGTCACCACGCGCTGACCATTGAACTCCCCGGCGGCCAGCACAGGCTCCGTGCCCGCCATCCACAGCGTCTCCAGTGATGATGAAGCATCGAGGGACACCGTTTGTGTGAGCGAGAGCCGCGTCGTGTTCACTCGATAAAGCACGGGATGCTCGGCAGCCACACTGCGCACCGTGTCCAGCGGCACCGCGTCGCCTGCGAGTGGTCGCACCTTGAGCGGCCCCACCGACTGCGCAGGCATCAAAGCGATGGCCGGACGGTCCTCGGGCCAGGTGGGCGGCACCCAGTTTTCAAAGACATACACGTCCGGTTTATCCTTGAGCGGCCAGGCTTTGGGATCGCCCTTCCAGATGTCGAGCCGACCTGCTTCCACGAGCGATGCGAGAGCGAGATCCGTGAAGGGATCGGGCTTCTCCGCAAGCCAGGCCACGAGCAGCGGTTGAAGTTCTGGCAGCGGCGCGATCACGGCATTGTCCAGCCCGAGACAATCGCCCACGCATTTCACTTCGAGTTCCAGCATCTCGCCATGCACGCCTTCGAGCGGCAGGATGAGTGCCGTGGATTCGCCGGGCTTGAGGTCGAGTTCGCGGAGTTGGGCGATGCGTCCTCCGATGCGCGCCTCCAGGGTGGCCGCCACAGCTCCCTCATTGCTCGCGGAGGCACTCACACGCACGAAGCCCTCATACCGATCACGCGCCAGGGGGGCCTTGCGCAGCTGGAATCCCGTGAGGCCCACGTTGGTCACCTTGGGCAGCGCCACATCAGCAAAGCGATAGCCTGCGACCTTGTCTGCGGTGCTCAACCGCTCGTCACCGAAGTGCCAGACCTGCCCCGGCTGATCCAGCGCGGCAAGGCGTCGTGCCGCCACCCAGGCCGACTCAGCATCGCCTTCCATCGGCACCACTTGCAACTGGTCCATCAAGCGAACCAGCTCGCGTCGATTCCGACTGCGCGAGAGCAGCACCGAGGGCCTCGCATCATACGCGAGCAGCGACACCACCACGTTGTCCGGAAGTTCGCGCACCCGTTCACGAGCGAGCTTGCGCGCCACATCGAGTCTCGACTGCCTGCCATCGGTCGCCGCCATCGAAGCTGAGACATCCATCATCACCACCACACCGCCGGGCGTGTCCCCTGAAGCCTCCCGCGTGGGCCTCGCCAGCGCCAGCGCTGCGAGGATGATGACCAGCAGCGTCATCGCAAGCGAGAGCCACTTCTTCAGCCGCCGCAGCCAGGCCGATTCATTGTGCTCGCGCGCCAGAGTGCGGAAGAAGAGCAAGGTGGAAACCGTCACCCGTTTGGCCCGACGATGATACAGCCAAAGCACCAGCGGGATCGCCGCCAGCCAGAGGAAGTGCAGATAGCTCGGTGCCAGGAAATGCATCAGACGCTGCGCATTGGAGCCAAAAACCGCCGCTTGTCGCGCGCCATCCTCAAGGGCTTGATGCAACCACGTTCTTCGCATTCGTCCTCCGCAGTTTCGCGGTTGACTTGCGCCGCTGCCTGAGAACATATCAACGCATCCTGATACGTTGATTTGTATCTAACCCACCCCACGACATGAGCACCGACTACAAAGTAAAAGACATCGCCCTCGCCGACTTCGGCCGTAAGGAACTCGACATCGCTGAAAGCGAGATGCCAGGCCTGATGGCCACCCGCGAGAAGTATGGCCCGAGCAAGCCCCTCGCTGGCGTCCGCATCACCGGCTCCCTGCACATGACCATCCAGACCGGCGTGCTCATCGAGACGCTGAAGGAACTCGGTGCCGACGTGCGCTGGGCCTCGTGCAACATCTTCTCCACCCAGGACCACGCCGCTGCCGCCATCGCGCAGAGCGGCACGCCGGTATTTGCCTGGAAGGGCGAGACCCTGGAAGAATACTGGTGGTGCACCTGGAAGGCCATCATCTTCCCAGGTGAAAAAGGCCCGCAGCTCATCGTCGATGACGGTGGCGACGTCACCCTGCTCATCCACAAGGGCTACGAAATGGAGAACGGCGACAAGTGGGTCGAGACCCCGTCCGACAACCACGAGGTGAAGGTCATCAAGGACCTGCTCAAGCAGATCGCCAAGGACCAGCCCGGCATCTTCCACACGATCGTGAAGGACCTCAAGGGCGTCTCCGAAGAGACCACCACCGGCGTGCATCGCCTCTATGAAATGGCCAAGGCAGGCAAGCTCCTGTTCCCCGCCATCAACGTCAACGACAGCGTCACCAAGTCCAAATTCGACAACCTCTACGGCTGCCGCGAATCCCTCCTCGACGGCATCAAGCGCGCCACCGACGTCATGATCGCTGGCAAGGTCGGCGTCGTCTGCGGCTACGGCGACGTGGGTAAAGGTTGCGCAGCTGCCCTCCGCGGCATGGGCGCTCAGGTCATCGTTACCGAAATCGATCCTGTGTGTGCCCTTCAGGCCGCCATGGAAGGCTATCGCGTGATGCCGATCGAAGACACCCTCGGCACCGGCGACATTTACGTCACCACCACGGGCAACAAGGACATCATCACCCTTGAGCACATGGAGCTCATGAAGGACCAAGTCATCGTTTGCAACATCGGCCACTTCGACAACGAGATCCAAGTCGATAAGCTCAACGCCCGCACGGACGTGAAGCGCCTCAACATCAAGCCCCAGGTGGACAAATACACCTTCCCGAAAGGCAACAGCATCTTCATGCTCGCCGAAGGCCGCTTGGTGAATCTCGGCTGCGCCACCGGCCACCCGAGCTTCGTGATGTCGAACTCCTTCACCAACCAGACGCTCGCTCAAATCGAACTGTGGGCCACCAAGGACAGCCGCGAAATCGGCGTCACGGTGTTGCCGAAGAAGCTCGACGAAGAAGTCGCTCGCCTGCACCTGCAGAAGATCGGCGTGAAGCTCACCAAGCTCACCCAGGAACAAGCCGACTACATCGGTGTGCCCGTCGAAGGCCCTTACAAGACCGATCACTACCGCTACTAAAAGTAGGCCAGTTGCGCCGCAACTGGATCATCTCCGAAACGCGGATGGTCGAAAGGCCATCCGCGTTTTGCGTTCTATGATCGT
Organism: Verrucomicrobiota bacterium; assembly: GCA_963204975.1. GTDB lineage: Bacteria > Verrucomicrobiota > Verrucomicrobiia > Verrucomicrobiales > Verrucomicrobiaceae > JAEUHN01. Next base: position 9,560 of record CAUJJC010000327.1, read on the forward strand.
CCCCAAGCCTCTCCCCTCTTTACCGTTGGCCACGTTTTTGACGCAACGAAATCGTTTCCATACAAATATGGACTCAAGGCAAATCTGCGGGATATTGCTTCGGCTATTCCCCTTAAATTGTATGCCGTCCGAATCCTCCCGCGTAACATCCCGGCGACGTCATTCTAACCGTCCGTCGTTCCTCGCACGTTTGCAGGTAGCCATTGTGCTTCTGGTCATGGCGGCACTGATGATCGCTGTCGTTGTGATGCTGCTGGCAAGATAAGCTTAGCAGCCTGAAAATATGCTGGCCCACATCGGGCATGAAAGTGTCGGTGCTGCACGGTGGGGAAGTCCATTGCAGCCAGGACCATTCGCGATTCTCACGGAACAAATACAACGCAATGTGATGTCTGCTTGACAAGTGGCCTGCTCCACGGCATTCACTGCGCCTCGCTCGCACCGGGAGAACCAAGATTCGGTGCGGGACTTCTCGAAAGGGGGTATAGCTCAGTTGGTAGAGCGCCAGCTTTGCAAGCTGGATGTCAGGGGTTCGAATCCCCTTGCCTCCACCACTTCGAACACGAAGTGATCACCCAGAGACGCCAAGCCACTCACTTGAGTGAGCGAAGGTAGGCCACCAAATCAACGAGGTCCTTTTCAGGCAGCGTCGTATCCAGGCCCATCGGCATCAGGCTCGTGGTGAGTGTCGTGTCGCTTACCATTTGTGTCTGCGGGATGTTCTTCTCCTGGCCCGCGACATCCACCACGAGCAAGCCTTCCGCCGTGTGGCTCCTGATCACGCCCATGATTGTCTCGCCAGCACTGGTCTCGATGATGTGCGCCTCGTAATCGCGGGCCAGCGTGTTGCTGGGGAATAGAATGCTTTCCAGCAGGTCGCGCTCAGTGCGAATACCGCCGATGTGCGAGAGGTTGGGACCGATGGTTCGCCCCTTGTCACCGATCTGATGGCAGGCGATGCAGGTCCCCTTCCCTGACTCAAACACCACCTTGCCCGCTTTCGCATCGCCGCTGGCGATCACCTTGTCCGCGAGCGGGCCGAGCGTGCGCTTCTTCGCGTCAATCGCCTCGTATGCCTTCGCATACGCGGGATGGATGATCTTCTCGAAGATGTCCGTCGGCTTGTCCGCCAAGGCGCTGCGGTAAATGCTCTCCTGCTGGCTGATCAAGGCCGGGTTCTTCGCGAGTTCGACGGCCATCGCGCGTAGGATGTCTTCTTCTTTACACGGACGAATTAGCGCCAGCAACGACTTCAACTCAATCGGTCCCACCGTCGCAAACGCCTTCGCGAGCAGCATTCGTTCCTCCTTGGTGTGCCCCGAGTGCGCCATCATTTCTGCGGCTTGAATCTTGGCCGCTGCGGACGACTCCGGCTTGGTGAGCACATCGAACACCATCGTGAAGGTCTCGCCTGTGATCTTGCGGCTGCTCATCGCATCGAGAGCTTTGAGGCGAAGCGATTGCGGCTGCTTCGCGTCGTTCGCGATGGCTTGGAGCTTGGCGTCGAAGTGGCTGGTCTTCAGCTTCTTGATCGCGTCAATGACCAGGAGAGGCGGCATCTTGCCGTCCGCACTACCCGACGGCTGGATGCCGTCGCTCCTTGGGTCGAGCATCGAGTCGAGAATGGGCAGCCAGGACTCATCCCCTTTAAGGCTTGTGGAAGCGATAAGTCCTTCGAGAACGGTTGTTTTAAGTTCAGGCGAACCGCTTTGGAGAATGTGGGCGATTAGCTTCGATGTTTGAGGCTGGCTGGCAAAAGCAGAAACAAGGGTCTTTAAGACCGTTGTCTTCATCAATGCGTTTGCGTTGAGCTTCAGGATCTCGTCACCAAGTGTCTTCGAGAACCGGTCATTGGATTGGTCACGAATGAGGACATCCAGGGCAAGGGCGAGCGCTTTTGGGTTTTGAGTGGATGTGACGGTCTTCAACGCTTGCGAGACAAGACCCAACGAGTTTCCTGAGCTTGCCTGACGGTAGATTTCACCGCGTAGCGTTCGCAAGTCGCCGATATTGACGGCTTTGTCGGACCAGCCCTCGATCCGTTTATTGTGGATGGGAAGCGACGTATTACGCAATCGCTGCCAGGCAATGATGGCCGCGTGTTCGGCAGAATCGTCGAGAGTCTTATTGAGCACCTTGGTCAACTCACCGACCACTTGCATGAACAGCGCGTCTGTAATCGAACTGTGATCGGTAGTGATGAACTCACACGCCTTACGCACTCGGAGCAAGTCATCCGATCGAAGGCTTTCCACCAGAGTCGATTCATCCACCGTGACGGCGAGAGGCTTGGTTTGGTGCGTTGAGTCACCCACTTTCCCCTTCACCCGATAAATCGCCCCCGCGATGTCCGGCTTCGCCATCAGACTCGACGGGCAGCCAATGCGGAACCAGCCTCCGGTATCAACCACGAGCAGCGAGCCATCGCGCGGGTCTTCCATCACATCGGTGAAGTGGATGTCCGGGCTGTGCAGCTTGAGGAACTCGTTCTCCGTCGCCTTGTAGGTGGAGCCATCGGGTGTCAGTTCCATGCGCACCACGCGCTGCGTGTTGAAGTGCGTGACCATGAATTGCAGAGGAGCGCTTCCATAGCTCTTCCAGAAGCACGAGCCACTCACCGCCACATGGCCGAAGTTATACATCACGGGCATGTGCTCCAGCGTGCGGGGCAGACCTTCGATGGCCTTGAGCTGATCGCTGCGTTCATAGACACCGCCGTAGAGCCAGTGCACCAGCGTGTCACCGCGCGGGTTGGTGTAGTAGAGGTTCTGCACGCCGATGATGTCGCCATCGGGCGTGAAATCGACTTCCACCGGATTGTCGCCACAGCCCAGCGCGTGCCATTGCAGATTGCGGCCATCCGGCTTGCACGACCAGATGCCGCACGCGAGTCCCTCATGCACCACCTTGCCATCGCGGTCCGTCGCCTTGTGCCCCTTTCGACCATGGCACCAGTAGAGACGACCATTGGGATGAAGGAAGGGGCCATGCACGTCAGCGGCGTTGCCCGTGTAATCGAAGCCGCTCACGATCATCTCGCGCTGGTCAGCCACACCGTCGTTGTTGGTGTCGGTCAGCTTCCACAAGCCGGGAGGCGAGCACACGTAGAGCGAGCCATCGAGCCATGCGGCTCCTTGCGGGAAAGTCATCTTGTCGGCGAAGACGGTGCTTTTGTCGAAGGAGCCATCGTTATCCGTGTCCTCCAGCATCAGCACGCGGTTCGGTGGATTGGCTTCCAGTTGTGCCTTGTTCCAGTTCACGCCCACGCCATCGCCCATGAAGAGACGTCCCTTGTCATCCAGGCAGCCCATGATCGGATGCAGCACGAGTGGAGCGGCAGCAGCGATGCTCAACGTGTAGCCTTCGGGCAAGTCGGCCTTGGGGATTTGAGATGTGAGATTTGAGATCTGAGACTTGTCCAACTGCACCACCACCGGACGCTTCGCGCTCTCGGGAATCTCGTTGCCTTTGTCTGGTGGCAGATCGGCAGCGATGACAAGAACGGGCAGCAGAGCGAGCATGAGCAGGTGCGTTTTCATAGGCAGATCAGGAACAGCGAATCAAACGCATCGGCCTGGGCACTTCTCAGCCCAAATCCCGGAATCGCTGAGTCGTAGTCTATTACTGACTGAGCATCGCCATGCTCATTCGGCACCACGGACAGATCGGCTGAAGCCTCACTCCAACACACTCCGAGCTGCCGATGGGTCAGCTGGAGTGGAGGCTTTAGCCGATTTCGCGCTCGGGACTGTCGGCAGCCCAAACCATCGTCGCATCTTTCTCTGCGCGCAGGCTTGCACGAGAGCGCGGGGGCTGATTGGATGGTGGCTCGTTTTTGCACCTCATGAAAACCGTCCTCCGCACCTCCATTGCCGCTCTGGCAGCCCTTGTCTCATTCCCCGCGTTCGCTGGCAGCTTCGATGCGCCCGCTGGGCTCCAGCTTTATTCCCTGCGCTCGCAGTTCAAGCTGCGCGGTGTGGCCTGGACTCTCGATAAGGTGAAAGAGATGGGCATCGTGGAAGTGGAACTCGCCTCCGGTGTGCCAGACCTCGCCGCCGAGCCCATGCGCGCCGAGCTGGACAAGCGTGGGCTCAAGGCCGTGAGCAGCCACTTTGGCTACGGACGCTGGAAGAACGACCTCGATAACGTGGTCAAGGAAGCCAAAATCCTTGGCATCAAGTATGCGGGCTGCGCTTGGATCGATCACAAGGAGACCTTCGACGACGCTGAGTGCGCCGATGCCATCGCCACCTTCAACAAAGCCGGTGAAGCCCTCGCCAAAGAAGGCATCAAGTTCTTCTACCATCTGCATGGTTTCGAGTTCCAGCCCGCGCCCGAAGGTGGCACGCTCGCGGATCGCCTGATCAAGCAGACCACGCCGGACACCGTGAAGTATCAGCTCGACGTGCTGTGGATCGTCTTCCCTGGCCAGAATCCCGTGAAGCTGATGGAGACCTATCCTGATCGCTGGGTGCTCATGCATCTGAAGGACCTCAAGAAAGGTGTGGCCACTGGATCGCTCGCCGGTCACACCGACGTGAACAACAACGTCGTGCTTGGCCAAGGCCAGGTGGACTGGCCCTCGGTGCTCTCCACGGCTCAGAAGATCGGCATGAAGCACTACTTTATCGAAGATGAGAGCGACTCCGTGATCGACCAACTGCCCAAGCACCTGGACTACCTCAAGAGCGTGAAGTGGTAGTCCCCACCTGGCGCAAAACCTTGATGCACAAGGCTCGATCCCAAGGCACACTGGTGTCCTCATGAGCACCGCTAACTCTCTGAACTCACACGGATTCGTCCGCGTCGCAGCCTGCACGCCAGCCCTTCATTTGGGCAATGTGGCATCCAACGTCCAGGAGATTGCTCGCTCCTCCAAGGCACTCGCGAAGCACGGGGCACAGATCATCACGTTTCCAGAACTGTGCCTCACCGGCTACTCATGCGGCGACCTGTTCATGAATGCGGGCTTCCGCCAGGAAGCCATCGACGGCCTTCGACTGCTGACGGACAAGCTGGCCAATGTGCCTGCTCTGGTGATTGTGGGGCTGCCCTTCGCCGTTGATGATCGCCTCTACAACGTGGCTGCGGTGCTGCATCAGGGACAGGTGCTTGGCTTGGTTCCGAAGTCGCATCTACCGAATTCCTGGGAGTTCTACGAGCGTCGCTGGTTCTCACCAGCCTCCACCTTGAGCCGCGAGTTCGCTTACATCGGTGACACTCCCGTCTCCTTCGGCACCGGGCTCATCTTTGAAGCAACCGACTTGCCGGAGTGCAGGATCGCTATCGAGATCTGCGAAGACTTGTGGACCGTGATTCCACCGTCAAGCAAGGCCGCGCTCGCTGGGGCGACTGTGCTGCTCAATTTGTCTGCCAGCGATGAACTGCTCGGCAAGGCGGAGTATCGTCGCCAACTCGTAGCCCAGCAGTCAGGACGCTGTGTCAGTGCTTACATCTACAGTGCCGCAGGGCCCGGCGAGTCATCGACCGACCTCGTCTTCAGCGGCCACAGCCTGATCGCCGAGAATGGCTCCATCCTTGCCGAGTCGCAGCGCTTTGACTTCGCGACCAACTCCATCATCGCCGACATTGACGTGCAGCGACTGCATCAAGATCGACTGCACAACGCGAGCTTCCGTGATGCAAAGGCAGAATCTATCGGTGGTGATCGGATTCAGTTCACCTTGGGCAACAGTCCCGTCATCAAGAAGGCAAAGGACCTCCATCGCCACGTCAGCGCGCATCCATTCGTGCCATCCTCGCAGGCTGATCGCAGTGCTGTCTGCCAGGAGATCTTCGCGATTCAGGCCACGGCACTTGCCCGTCGTGTGATGGCCACGAAATCAAAAACGCTCGTCCTGGGCCTCTCGGGTGGACTTGATTCCACACTCGCATTGCTCGTTGCTCAAGCCGCCCTGGACCGAGGGCACATCAAGGGCACGAGCATCCTCGCCATCACGATGCCAGGCATGGGCACGACTTCGCGCACGAAGGACAATGCGGTCGAACTCGCGAAAGCACTCGGCATCAAGCTGCGCACGATCTCGATCAAGGCAGCGGTCACTCAGCATCTGAAGGACATCGACCACGCCGGAGCCCACGACATCACCTTTGAAAACGCCCAGGCTCGCGAGCGCACACAAGTGCTCATGGATGTGGCAAACCAGACCAACGGCATCGTCGTGGGCACCGGTGATCTGTCCGAGGCAGCACTCGGGTGGTGCACCTTCAATGGCGATCACATGTCGATGTATCATGTGAATGCCGGCGTGCCGAAGACGCTTGTGCGCTACCTTATTGAGTGGTGCGCAGCACAAGCCTCGTTCATCAAGGCCAGCGCCGTGCTCAAGGATATTCTCGACACGCCCATCTCGCCCGAACTCCTGCCTGCCAGCGCCACGGGCCACATCGCCCAGAAGACCGAGGACAGCGTGGGGCCGTATGAGCTGGTCGATTTCTTCCTCTTCCATCATGTGCGTCACGGCTGCTCGCCAGCCAAGATCGCCTTCCTGGCGAAACTCGCCTTCGAAGGCCAGCACACGCCTGCGAAAGTCGATCACTGGCTCGCGCACTTCCTGCGTCGCTTCCGCACTCAGCAGTTCAAGCGCAGCTCCATGCCCGATGGTCCCAAGGTGGGCTCCGTCGCGCTGTCCCCGCGCGGAGACTGGCGGATGCCGAGTGACTTGTAGTGCTTATTTTCGTCCTCGTCCTCCTACTCGTCCTCAACGAATGGGCTGTGGGAGTCTCGATGCCACACCTCAGCAGCATTGAAAATTGGAAAGTGAAAACTTGAGATTGGAGAGATGCATCGGAGTCCATCAGAGCCTCCTCAATTTCAAATCTCCACTTTCCAGTTTTCATTTTCCAATGCTGTTCCTCTCAGCGGAACCGGCGTCCCCTCACTCGCTCCATCCCAAACGCGCCCCTATTCACCGCTCCGACGAAATCTAGGTCTTCCATTGTTCGTTCTTGCCAAGCCTCTGCAACCTCCGCTTTCATCATCTCATGCCTCGCAAACTCAGCCACATCGCCCCCGACTGGTGGGACTACACCACTCTGGACGACAGTCTCATCCAGGAAGCCGCGCGCCTGACGCCGAAGGATCTCTTCAAGCTCTCGCGCCCTGGGTTCAAGGTTGTGTTCTATGACACGCTCGAAGAATTCTACCTCGCCGAAGCACTCGAATACATCCACGCCTGGAAGCAATCGACCGCTGACAATCCGGTCGGCATCTGCGGCCCCATCGGACCCACCGAACAACTGCCGCTGGTGGCTCGCCTCGTGAATGAACTCGGGCTCAATCTCAAGACCGCGCACTTCTGGGGCATGGACGAATGGTATGATGATCAAACCAAACGCGAGGTGCCAGCGACGCATCCGCTGTCGTTCGAGAAGGCGGACCGCGAGCTGTGCTTCAACCGCATCCACAAGAAGCTCGTCATGCCGGACTCGAACCTACACTTCCCACGCGGCGATGTGAAGCCGTATGTCGCCTCGTGGAACGCGGGCGTTCGCTGCGCGGTGATGCAAGGCGGCCAGGGAGACATCAAGCACTGGGCCTTCAACGATCCGCTCAAGCGCACCGGCAAATACAAGAACGAGCCGCCTTCACCTGCCGACTATCGCAAGCTGGGCACGCGCATCGTTGAACTGCACCCGATCACGCTCTCGCAAAACGCCCGCACCAGCGGAGGCGGAAATATCACGATGGTGCCGAAGATGGCGATCACCGTTGGACCCAAGGAAACCTGGATGTCCGACAAGGTGAGCATCTGGCACGCAGGCGCACACGACAACCCGCTCGGCCAACGCCTCACCGCGCTCATGATTTCCAAAGGGATTGCCGACAGCGCCGTGCCAATGAGCTTGCTCGCTGATCACCCGAACGTGCAGTTCAACTACTACCGCGGCGGCATCGGCGAGGTGGCGGTGGAGATGCACTGACCACAGTGGGACCGTAACAACGCAAGCCAGCAGGTCGGAGGGTTCGTAGCCACTGGGATAACACTCAGCGTCGTGCTGGCGAAGCGTTATTCTTTGAGCGAGTATGTCGCCGATGCGTCTGCTGCACGAATATCTTCCCACGGCCTGGCATTGGTTCCTTTTGATCCTGGAGATCGTGGCCGCTGGCGGTGCCCTGCTGCATGTGATTCTGCGCAAGAACGATCCACGCGCCGCTGGCTACTGGGTGGCACTCATTGCGCTGGTGCCGCTGCTGGGTGCCCTGCTCTACCTTTTGCTCGGCATCAATATCATCCGTCGCAGCGGACGCCGCTATCGTGAAGCTGTCGAGTCACATGGAGAACGTGGCACGGCCTACATGCCGCACCTTCTGCCCGAGTGGGAGACAGAGGTGCAGTCGATGCCCGGGCTGGTGAACAGCCTCAAAACCTTGTCCCGCCTTGCACTCGTGGGCGGCAATGCTGTTCGTCCTCTTCACAACGGAGACGAAGCCATGCCAGCGATGCTGGAGGCCATCGAGTCCGCGCAGCATTCGATCTCGCTGATCAGCTACATCTTTGAATCCAAAGGAATCGGGGCACGCTTCGTCGATGCACTGGACCGTGCGGTGAAGCGCGGCGTGGAAGTCTGCGTGATGGTCGATGATGCAGGCACACGCTATGACTGGCCCCCCATCACCACCGTGCTGCGCAAGCGTGGCGTGCGAGCCCATCGCTTCATGCCGCCCACATTTCTTGATCGGCTGATCACGATGAACCTGCGTAATCATCGCAAGCTGCTCATCGTCGATGGCAAGACCGGCTTCACTGGCGGCATGAACATTCGCCAGGGCAACATGCTCAAGGAGAACCCGCCGCACGCCGTCGCGGACCTTCACTTTCACATCGAAGGCCCCGTGGTCAGCCAGATGCAGCGAGTCTTCGCCGAAGACTGGCATTTCTGCACGGGCGAGTGGCTGCAAGGCACAAAGTGGTATCCCGACATCGACATGCCTGGCGACGTATCCATCATCGGGCTCCCTGATGGACCAGAGGATGACACGCAGACCATCAGTCTGGCCATTGCAACAGCACTCGATTCCGCAAAGCGCGAGGTGCGCATCATCTCGCCTTATTTTTTGCCGCCCGAGCCTATCTTCTCATCGCTGATTTCCTGTGCGCTGCGCGGCGTTCGAGTGCGCATCATCACGCCCTCCGGGGGCGCGAACAACATTCCCTTCGTCCACTGGGCATCGCGCACGATGTATGCGCCATTTCTCCGGCGTGGGGTCCGCATCTTCGAGAGCGGGACTCCCTTTGACCACTCGAAGCTCCTCACCGTCGATGGCATCTTCTCCATGATTGGCAGCACGAACCTCGATCCGCGCAGCTTGAAGTTGAACTTCGAATTCAATCTCGCATGCTTCGACGATCAGCTCACGCCTGCGCTCAATCGCAGCTTTGATCAAAAGCTGGCCTCTAGCACTGAAATCACCCTCGAAACGCTGGCAGCTCAGACTCTGCCCGAGCGTTTGCGCAACGGCGTTGCCAGATTGTTTACGCCACTGCTTTGATGCACTTCTCCAATGCGACGACCATCATATCATTATGATGGTCGGGCCGGCGAGATTCGAACTCACGACCTCTTGCACCCCATGCAAGCGTTCTACCAGGCTGAACTACGGCCCGCGCGGTTGGCGGAGCGCGAATAGTGGCGGGGGCTCTTCATCTGGCAAGTGCCAAGTTCGGAAAGTTCATGGACTCGGCGCAACACACATAACCTTGGGCTCATTCCCACGAACTCTGGTGTCAGTGAGTATCGTGACTCAAGAGACGAACTTCCCAGCCCTTTTTCCCCCACCATGACTCCCCAACAAATTCAAAGCGCAAACGATGCCAACGCCATTCCAGGAATGGCGCAAGCCCACTTCGAAAGCCTCCAGAATCTCGCCCAGAAACGCGGTGAAGTCATTGTCATCCGTCCTGTCAGTGAGTGGGCGGGAAAGCTGATCGAGGAGAACTACCCGACCAAAAGTTTCCACGTCAAAGGTAAGAGCGCAGATTGGGGGCCTCAGGCGGGATTCATCCCCGTGGATCAATCATTGAGCAAGATCAAGGATCCCGTCAAAGCCGCAGCATCATCAGAAGGGGTGAATGAGGTGATCGCTAAGCACGCCGCCTTCATCAAAGGCGAAGTAGCTGGCGAGGAACGCCCGAACC
>CAUJJC010000328.1 GCA_963204975.1 Verrucomicrobiota bacterium
GATCAGACCGGCCACAAGCAGCACGCCTGCATGGATCGCAACGGAGAGAGTAAGCGATCCGCCACCGAGCTTCCGCCACACCTCGACGAAGTGATTGACCTTGGGCGCGGGGCCAAACTCATGCGCCGCCGGAGGATGATAGGGATGTGGCAGTCCGTCTTCTGAAGAGGGATCATCGTGCGGGTGGGCTTCCGCAACTGGCGTGGCGGCGATGGCTGCTGCAACGGGGATCGCGACGGCAGCGACCGGCATGGGAATCGCGACGGGAGTCGGCGGGGGGGCGGCAGGGGCTGGCGTTGCGGTGGGCATCATCGGCGACGTGGGCGCAGCCATCGGCACGGAAGCCGGAGATGCAGGCGTGGGCACGCCAGCCGGAGGGGGCGGAATCGGTGCGGGCAGCGGACCCGTGGCCATACCGGGATGAGGCGGCACGCCATAGCCAGGAGGCATCATCGGCTGGCCGGGATAGGGTTGACCAGGGTAGGGCTGACCGGGATACGGTTGCCCTGGGTAGGGCTGGCCAGGATACGGTTGTCCAGGATAGGGCTGCGGATAGCCTTGCGGCATGTAGCCCGGCGGCATCTGCTGGGGATACTGCCCCTGCATGGGCTGAGGATAGCCGGGTGGGTAGCCCATCGGCATCTGTTGCGGATAGCCCTGCGGCGGCACCATGCCCGGCGGATAACCGGGCTGCTGTGGGTAACCCGGCGGCATCGCAGGGTAGCCCGGAGGCAGGCCGGGATCATTGGAGGGGGCAGGTGCTGGAGGAACGGCGTTCGGATCTTGGCTCATGGCGGCAGGGGCAGATGATGGATGAAATCAGATCGGTCACGGGATGGGAAGGACAAAAATGATCCCTGCCGATGATTGCCGTGCCGCGTGGCGACTCGGGATGCTCCTGGGCGAGGTCCGTTCCGAAGCCGTTCGATTCAAGCTCAGCGCTTCGCCGTCTGCACCGGCTTCTCCTTGACCCGCTCCAGTTTCAAATCACGACTGAGCAACCAGTAAAACCCAAACGTGCCCGCCAGTAGCAGCACCAGCAGCCAGAAAGCCCACTGATGCCGGGACAGCAGGGAGCGACGAGGACGACGGGAGGGGGGCATGAGATGAACTATGACGGAATGCGCCCCAGGGTAAAGCGGTTGATTGCGCCAGTCGCGTCGGCTAGTCACGAGGCCTTCGAACTTGATGATCAAGAACCTCATCCTCGACTGGTCCGGCACGCTGGCCAATGACCTGCCCGCTGTGCTCCAGGCGCTCAACCGCATGTTGCGCCTCTTCCGTAAACCGCAGCTCACCGAGGCCGAGTTCCGCGAGCGCTTCCGACTGCCGTTCACCGAGTTCTATGATGAAGTGCTGCCCGGCATTCCCATCGAGAAGCTCAAGTCGCTTTACCTTCGCTTCTTCCCCAACGCGGTGCCGCAAATCCCGCTCATCGACCACGCGCGCGACTTCCTGGAGCACTCCGCCGCTGCGGGCCGTCGCATGGTCCTCTTCTCCAGCGCGCCCGGCGACCACGTCGAGCAGCAGGCCCGCAACCTCGGCGTCTGGGACTTCTTTGAGCACGCGGCCTGCGGCGTGGTGGACAAGCGCGAGCACATCGCCGCCCTCATGGCCCGGCAGCAGTTCCTCGCTCACGAGACCGCGTTCGTTGGCGATATGCGCCACGACATCGAAGCCGGGAAAGCGGCGGGCGTTCTCACCGTCGCCACCTGCACCGGCTACGAGTCCGTTGCCAAACTCGAGTCCGCAGCGCCCGATCACCTCGTGGCTAATCTGCGCGAACTCATGACCCTCCTCGATCAACGCGCCACCACCTCACCCGCACCATGAACCGCATCTTCATCGAAGGCCTCGATCTCCCTGTGCTCATCGGCGTGCCCGATGACGAGCGCGCCGACTGGCAGGTGCTTCGTGCCAATGTCACCTTCACACCGCGCCTCAGCTTTGCCGCGATGAACGATGCCATCGACGCGACGATCGACTACCAGGCCGTGGCCAACCGCCTCCGCGCTCTCGCCGCTGCTCGTCCGCGCGCGCTCATCGAGACGCTCGCCTCCGAGATGGCCGATTGCCTCCTCACCGAGTTCGCTGCCACCTGGACCCGCATCGAACTCCGCAAGCGCATCCTCCCTGGCACTGACTGCGTGGGCGTCGTCGTCGAGAGGGCAGGGGAGTGAGGGATCAAGGCGTGGCCACTCGATGAGCGATGCCTTGCAGGAACTTCGCATACTCGGGATCGAGCCCCTCGGGCACGAAGGTGTTGCCTAACACGCTCTTGCGGAACAACACCTCATACCACACGCAGGCACCGAGATACTCGCCCGCCATGTTGGCATGATGCCCATCCATGCCGAGCTTGAGCTTGCCGTCGGGCTGCTTCTTCCAGTTCCAGCCCACATGGAGTGAATGCGTCTGATCCGGCAGCTCGCCGGGCTTCGCGTTCTTCGAGTCAAACTTCGTCGCGGGCATCTGGTAGCCCCACTGCGGATCACGGTTCGCCAGATGAAACGCATCGCCCACGGGGATGAGCTTCACATTCAGTTCCTTCGCGATGGTGTCATACGCGCTCTTCAGTCCTGCATACATTTCGTCCTGCGTCTTCGGCTCGCCGGGCTTCGGTTCCTTCACCGAAAAGCGCGCATCATCCACGCGATACTCCCAGGTCTGATGCATGATCAGCGTCGCACTCGGCGCGTGCTTGCGGATGAAGTCCGCGAGCTGCTGCGCGTGCGGACGATACGTGTTTACGTCGTGGCTCTTGATGCTCGCCTGCTGGATGGTGATGAAGTCCCACGCCTTCTGCGTGAGATCATCCTTCAGGCTGCGCCCCTCGGTGTAGGTGCCGAGTTTGCTCTTCGGGTCCTTCTCCGCGACGGCGATCTTCTTGAGGTGAATGTCAAAGCTGGAGCCGCCGATGTTGTCCTCACGCAGGATCAAAGTGTCGCCCGCTGCCTTCGCGATGTCGCCGAGGTAATGCGTCGCATTGTGCGAGAAGCTGTTGCCCACCGTGAGCAGGCGGAGGGTCTTGGGCTCGGCAGCGTGGAGATGCAGCGCGACGAGGGAGAGAAGGAGGAGGGCTCTGGTCATGGCTTTTAGTTGTTCAAGGATGATAATGCAGGAGCGGATCGCAGCCCCGCCGCGTTCACGGTGATCACACGATACTCGTGCTTCTCTCCAGCCTTCGCCGTGGTGTCGATGAACTTCATCTCCGGCTCCGCAACGACGGGCGTGTCACCGCCGCTGAGCCCTTGGAACAAAGGCGTGCCCATCTTCTTCCCCACGGGCTTCTCAGGCAGCCGCGCGATCTCCTGGCCATCGCGCTCGATGAAGAAACCACCGAGCCCGCTCTCCAGATCAGCCTCGGCCTTCCACGTCAGCGTGCCGTCGTTCCATGCGACGTTCGTCGGCGCAGGCGGAGGCGTGCTGTCCTCGGGTTTGCCGTTCTTGTTGTAGCGCTCCCACACCTTCGCGAACTCCGCATCTGGCAGCCACGAATCGTCGATGATCACTCCTTTGCCCGCAGGCTTCAGTGCGCCATCGCCGAGCCGTTGCTTCAGGCAGGCATCGAAGAACGCGATGGCAAGGTAGCGCGAGTCGCCGCACTCGTGACCGCTCAGCGGATCAGATGACATCCCGCCCGGCGCTCCCTTCGAGCGCCACAGGTTCCACATTGCCTTGTCGAAGATGCGAGGCGGCCCATGCACCTTGTCCTGCGCCTCCTTCACGCCGCCGATGAAGAGGAAGGGCACCGTATAAACCGCAGGCGTCAGCGTCGGCTCCGGGATCTCGCCCTTCGTCCATGCCCCATAGGCAGAGCCCGAGCGGAAGAAGATCGCCGCGATGCGCTCCGGGTGCAGGGTCAGCATCAGGCTCGACCAAAACCCGCCACCCGAGTGCCCCCACAGACACCATGGCACCGTCGTCAGCTCGGGATGCTGCGCCTGCTTCGCGAAGTCACTCAGCGCCCGCTGAAACGCCGCATCCGATCCCCGCCGAGGATCGCACCAGTTCCGGCACTCCTTGTCAGTCGGCAGATGATAGGATGGCCCGAGCAGCGCGCAGTCCCACTGCTTCGCCAAGGCCTGCCAATGCAGATCGTAGGCAGCCATGAGTCCCGTCTTCGCGGAGGAGATACCGCAGCCATGCTGATGCACGATCACCCCACGCAGTGTCCTCGCACCCGGTGGCACCCACAGCGTGTAAGTCACGCCCATCGCCAGCTCGTTAGGCTTCGTCGAGGCCTCATAAGTGACCGAGTAATAAGGCGGCGCGACTTCAGCCGCGACGGACGAAACAAGCGCGAGCAGCGCGAGGAGGCAGGTCTTCATATTGAGGTGAGGGGTGGAGAGGCAGCAGCATGAGGGCGGGAACAGGGCGTCTTCTTCGGCCTTCATTCTCCTGCCAGTCATCTCAAACGCAGCTCTCTTGGTTTACTTCTTGGTCGCTTCCGTCTGCGGCACCGGGGCAGGGGACTCCGGCGCGGGTGGAGGCGTCCACTCCGGCTTCGCCACGATGCCCAGGTGCGCATACATCATCGGCACCAGCGCCGTCTGCGGCACCGGCTTGGTCGTGAGGTCCTCTTTGTTCAGGTGCTTTCCTTGCGCGATGAGCCAGATCTTTCGCTCCGCATCGCTGTCACCGCCGTGACTGTTGCCACGCCCGCCGTGATCCGTGCAGACGAGCACCAGCCAGTCCTCCTCCGCGAACTTCGGCCTCGCCTTCATCGCCCGCAGCAGCTCGCCGACGTGCGAGTCCACATGGCTGATCGCATTCAGATACAAGGCATTCTCCGGCGTAAAGCTCGCACGCTCATCAATCGCCCCGTGCCCGAACTCATCGACCGAGCCGAAATACACAAACATCGCATCCGGGTCCTGCGTTCGCAGCGTCTTCAGCGCCTCGTCGCGCACCTCGATGTCCTTCTCCGGGTTGTCGATGAAGTGTCGCGAGGCATCGGGCCGCGTGGTGAATTTCACATCGAGAAACTCCGCGCCCTGCACCCGTGAACCATCCGCGATGTTCTCATGAATCGGCGGCCAGTCCGCGAACGACGCGCACCACGCGCTCGGCTTCACCTCCTTGATGCGCCGCATGAAGTGCGAGTAAGTCTGAAACCGCGCCCCCAGGAAACGATTGTCCTTCACCCGATGCCGGTCCACCCACACGCCCGTGAGCAAGCTGCTCCACCCCGGCCCGCTCACCGTCGGCTGATGCGTCGGCGTCTTGAGATCCCCGCCCGCGTAGCACGTCCGCGTGAACAGCCCGCCCTCGCTCTCCACCAGCGCCTTCAGTTGCGGAGCCAGCCCCCGCTCCATCGCCTCGCTCACCGCATCTGCCCGACAGCCGTCGATCCCAATGAATAGCACGCGCCTGCCCTGGAAGTCATTCGTTCGGCCCGGCCCATGGCCGAAAACTGAAACCGTCGAGGCGAGGAGGAGCAGGGAGAGAAGTCGAGTCATGGCAGGCAAAGCAAAACCGCCCGGTCATCACGCGTCCATCGCCGCCTTTCTAGCGTGGGAATGGGTGCCCGATCTTTCTGCCAGCATCAGCGCTTTGGGGCGAGGGGACCTTGGCGGGCTTTGGGAGAGGCCGTGTCTTCGGCGGAGCACCTCGGCGCGTCGTCGTTCGGGGCGACGAGGCGAGCCGCTCCGGGGGGCGCTCGGGAGGCTTCGCAGCGGAGTCGGCAATCACGACCGGCAGCCTCTCCCGGTGCTCCGGTGATCGGGCGGGGAGTCGTCCTGGCCCAGCGTCCTCAGCCGACCAGGGCTAACGGCGGTGAGCAGTCTCCGGCACGCCGATTGCTGATCTTATGCGCGATCTGGGAGACTCCGGCACGCCGATTGCTGATTTAATGCGCGACCTGGGAGACTGGGGAACGCCGATTGCTGATCTTATGCGCCACCTGGGAGACTGGGGAACGACGATTGCTGATCTTATGCGCCACCTGGGAGACTCAGGAACGGTGATTGCTGATTTAATGCGCTACTTGGGAGACTCCGGCACGGCGATTGCTGATCTTATACGCCACCTGGGAGACTCGGGAATGGCGATTGCTGAT
>CAUJJC010000329.1 GCA_963204975.1 Verrucomicrobiota bacterium
TACACTTCGACGACGATGGTGGGCTGACGAGGGCGTGCGCTAGGTGTCTTGGCGGACGCATCGCTGGACCATTGATCACCTGCGAAAGGATCGGGAGCGGGGCGGCGTGTGGCCGGGCGTGCTTCGATGGGAACGGGGAGATCGAGGGCGACTTCGGCAACGACCAGTCGCAGGCTGCCGACGGGTGTCTTGGACTGGTATTGCACCACCAGCAGCATTCCACCTGCCAGCGCCCGCATGAGGGTGCCGCCATCGCGGCTGGTCTGGAGCGATTCCTGGCATGGGCCGGCACCACAGCGCTGGCCGAGATCGTCGCAGGCGGCAAAGGCAGCCCGTGCGATCACGGTCCAGTCACTCAGGAGCATGGTGGATACGGGTTCATGCCCCGTGTGGGCGAGGCAGAGGCCTACGGCATCCAGCACGGCCACATGACGCACGCCGGGCACATCGGCCACCTTACGGAGGAGCTTCTGGCTGGCTTCGGCACTGATGGTGTAGCATTGAATCATGGCCTGATGTGGGGCTGAAGGTTGGTCAGGCGACGAGCGAGGGTTCCTGCTCTTCGACCTGGGTCTGGTGGCGATCCGAGCGCGGCTCGGCGGCGGGTTCTGCCGGTTCGTCGGACTCAAGCTCGATCCGCTCCCGCAGCATGCGGTCGTGGAACTGGTTCAAGACCATCTGGGACACCGTGTTGAGAGTGGCCAGGACATTGCGCCCCTGGCGGGCATCGGCCTCAAAGCTCACGTAGCGCTTGGTGCGGTTGTTGAGCAGGAATTCGAGGTATTCCACGGGGGCTGCGTTGGGCAGGTCGCGTTTGTTGTATTGCAGCACCACGGGCAATTGGTCGATAGACGAGCCGTTGAGGCGGAGATTGGCCTCCAGGTTCTGCCAGGATTGCAGGTTGTCGCGCTGGCGGTCCATCTGAGAATCGGCGACAAAGACGATGCCATCGGCTTGCTTCAGCACCATCTGCATCGTGGCATTGTAAGTCACCTGACCGGGCACGGTGTAGAGCTGGAACAGGGTGCGATAGCCGGGCATGGCGCTGGTCTCGACGGAGAGGAAATCGAAGAACAAGGTGCGGTCGGCTGCCGTCGCCATGGAGACGAGTTCGCTGCGTCCCGACGGGTCCAGTTTGGAATGAACCAGCTTCAGATTGGAGGTCTTCCCACTCAGCGCGGTGCCACAATAGACGATCTTGAAGCAGAGGATTCTCTGCTCTTTACGGATGGTAGCCATGGGTGGTGAGCGGGGACGTTCGTCAGGGAGGACTGAGGTCAGGCGAAGGCAGCGGGCAGGGCTGCAAGTTCACGGCTGAGAAGAGTGATTTTTTCGCGCAGACCGGCGGGTGGTTCAGCATCGGCGTGAAGGACGCCAAAGGTCAGTTGCTCCTGGAAGCAGAAAGTGATGAGGCGATCCCCAGCGGTGATGGACAAGGTCTCAGCCTTGATCCCGGCGAGGCCGGCAACGGTCTGGATGCTGGTGGCGATCTCGGCAGCGCGGGAGCGGAAGTCCTGCGAGGACGCGGAGTCGTCACCGTGGGCAATCATCTTCAGGCCGCGAATCGCAGCACAGGCGACCACGCCCGGCAGGCGCGAGGTGAGGTGAATGATGCGTTCGGCTGACAGTGAGGTTGAGACCCCGAAGATCGCACGCAGGAGCATCTGCTCGCCCTCGGGAGCGGCCGAGATTCCCAGTGAGTTCGCCATGCTGCTGGCCACGGCTTGGGGGGAAGGTGTTGCCTTTGGCGCTGGAGCGGGTGCAGGTTCGGGGCGGAGTGGCTGCGAAGCCGGACGGAAGTCGTTGGCCGGTGGGCTGAACGGTTCAGCCTTGGGCTCTGAGGCTGATTCACCGAAGAAGGCCGACGTCTTGAACTGATGCGACTCGGCTGCCGCAGGCGGACTGCCGGGCATCATCGGTGCCGTGGAGGCACGCGGGCTCTGGGCAGGCTTTGGCTCCGGCTGTCGTGCGAAAAGCTGCTCGCTGGACAACCCGGAAGGCGGAGCGAAGGGGGCACCGGATGGTTGGCCCCAGTCAGAAGACGGGGCAGCTTCAGGTTTGGCAGCGAATGCCGGAGGCTCGTTTTTGGCTTCAGGAATTGAAGGGGCCATGAAGGCCGAATTGAAGCTGATCTGCGGTTGCGCAGGTGGGCTGGCGGGCGAGGCGGCTGCTGGTGGCGTGAATGGGGATGCGGACGAGGGCGCTCCAGGCTGCGCACTGGAGGGGGGCGGCATGTTTTGGAACACCTCGCTTGTGGCGATGCGAACCTTGAAGGAACGCCGTCCGTGGGCGATCACCGAGCGGAAGCTGTTGTCCGTGCCGTCGATGATGGTGCCAAGGTCGATCATGACCTCGCCCGAAGGCAGTTGATCACGAATATCGGAGGCTGGCAGCTTGGTGGTGATCCAGGCCGGGATGAAATTCGGGTCGAATCCCAGTTCATGAGCCGACTGGCCTTTCAGCACCGCAGCCAGAGGGACTTCCATCTTTTCGGAAGCTGAAGCTACGGCGGGCGACGGCCCCGAGTGGGATGGTGGAGCAGAAGGGAACTGCGGAGGCATCGACGACTGGAAGGTCTGCGCGGAGAACGGCAGGTTCCCCAGCTTCGGCGGCTCTGGGGTGACAAACCGCTGTGGCACTTCGAAGGAGGCCACCGCTGGTGGTTGCGAGGGGAAAGGAGGAGCCTGATCCGATGCCTGAATGTGGAAACTCGGCACCATGGCTGGTGCGCTTCCTGACATCGGCATCAGTGGACCGGAAGGCGGACGCGCGGAGGGCATGAGCGGGCTCGAGGCTGGGCGCTCCTGAGGGCGTGCCGCCGGAGGGGCGAATGGGGAGCCACCTCCCGCTGGATTGAAACTGAAAGGCTGGGGCTGCGTCGGAGCATTGGAGGGCTGGCCGAACATGGAGCCACCAGGAATCGAGGCGAAGGGAGATGCGCTGGCGGCTGGTGCTGGAGCGGATGGAGGGCTAGGGGCGTCCTCTTCGGGATCGCCAGGAGCTGGCTGATTGCCAAACAACAGCGAAGTGGCCATCGGGAACCCGCTGCCAGGAGGCATGGGCGGAGGTTGGCCCGGCAGATTTGCAAACGGCGAAGCATTGGGGCCAGAGGGCATCAGCGGCCCGGTCGGCGTCCTCGCAGTAGGCATGGGTGCTACCGGCATGCTAGCAAAAGGTGACGCTCCAGCTGCTTGCGGCATCAGAGGGCCTGATGGCGGACGCGCCGCTGGCTGTGGCATAGCAGGCATGGGCATGCTCGCG
The DNA here is from genome assembly GCA_963204975.1 of Verrucomicrobiota bacterium. Classification (GTDB taxonomy): domain Bacteria; phylum Verrucomicrobiota; class Verrucomicrobiia; order Verrucomicrobiales; family Verrucomicrobiaceae; genus JAEUHN01. The sequence continues at coordinate 3,262 of CAUJJC010000329.1, forward strand.
AAAGGGGAGGCTCCCGCAGATGAAGGCATCAGCGGACCCGTGGGAGTCTGAGGCTGCTGCATCGGCATGCTGGCAAAGGGTGATGCACCTGCGGATGAGGGCATCATCGGGCCGGAAGGGCTCGCTGGCGTTGGCGAGTGATGCATGGGTGCCATCGGCATACTGGCGAAAGGCGAAGCTCCAGGCGCGGAGGGCATCATCGGACCACTGGGGGAGGCCGAGGGCAGGGCGGCGTTCAGATTGAGATTCAACGAAGGCGGGGCTGAACCCACGAAGTCGGCCTGTGTCGGAATGGCAGGGGGCATTCCAGCGGGGCGGCGGGGTGGCAGACTGCCAGCCGGACGCGTGCCAGGATTGGAGCCCCCGGCTTGAGCATTGGACCCCGGCAGTTCGGGAAGGGCGGGAGCGAAGGGACTCGGCGCTGCCGAGGGCATTCCCTGCGGCGGCATCTGGCCGAAAGGCGACTGTCTTGAATCAGGAGCCACACCTTGGGGGCGAAGCGCACTCGTGTGGCTTGCGATCATGCTAGGCAGCTTGCCACGGGGCAACTGCACCAGACGTGGATCATGCGGCGAGATCGGCCCCTGGAATAGGGCGGGACAGGCACGAAATACTTCAAACAACGGCACGGCGAGCTGACCGCTGGAGATCGCGGACTCCAAGGCTTCTGGCGCAATGGAGATCGGCTGATCGGGCATCGCACCATTGGCACGGGCCACTTCGGGGGGCAACTGGGGCAGGAGATCGCCCACAGTTAGCATCGTGCTTTCGGCGTTGCCAAAAGGTGAGAACGGAGAGCCGCCGCTCCGAGGGGCCACCGGCTCACCCATGGACGCTTGCGGGTCCAACGTTCGAAAAAGAGTGCCGCCAAAACCACCGCCATTTGCTCCCGGTTCGCTTGCCAGAAAGGGGCTGGGAGCCAGCATCGTGCCTCCTCCAGGCTGGGCGGAATCATGGTTCCCTCCTTGTGGCTGATCAGCTCCTCCTTTCTGGAAGATGTTCTTGATGGAGAAGGACATGGCGGGACGACGGTAAGGTTTAAGATGCTTTGATTATGATTATTCTATTAAATATTGAAATTGTCCAATCTGAAATGAGAAATTAATTAGCTAAGACTAAATATTCATATAGATGAAATCAAATCATTTCTACACGGGCTGTATGCGCCACGGTGTTCCTGGATTTTTGATAAACCCAAATCCGCAGAAATTATCGGGCCAAGAAGAAGCCCTTATTCTCGAGTGATGAATTCGTCCGTATTGAGAACGATTCGGGCTGCCGCTGCCCAACTAGCCGCCTCTGTCACTGAGATCCCTTTGGGGGCGTAAGTTCCGGTCATCTCAGCGGCCTCTCGGGGGCTGGATTGGTAGTGCTTGCGTGAATCGGCCAGAAGCTGGCGCAGCGCAGTTGCTTCCCGAGTGGAGGGGAGCCGCCCCAGGCAAAGCTGGTAGCACAGGTGGATTCGTTGCTCGTCAGAGGCTGAAGAACTGGTGAGCAATCGCTGGGCGAGGGCACGCGCGGCCTCGGCGAAGGACTCGGCATTCAAGGTGGTGAGCGCCTGGAGCGGCGTGTTGCTCACCGTTCGCTTGATGCTGGTCAGGTTGGCGTCGGGGCAATCGAAGGTAGTCAGGTCGGGGTGCGGAGCGGTGCGTTTGAAAAACGTGTAAAGTCCTCGGCGGAAGCGATCCTCGCCTGTGCTCGTGGTCCACTTGAAATTGTTGGCGTAGCTCAGGTCCGCGATGTCGGGTGGCATCGGAGGGAAGACGCTGGGGCCACCGATCTTCCGGCTCAGGAGCCCACTGGCCGCAAGGTGGAGATCGCGCACGATTTCACCCTCCACGCGGAGCCGGTTTTGCCGCCAGAGCAGGAAGTTCAGAGGGTCCACAGCCTGAATATGGGACAGCTCCTCCGGCGTGCGATCAGCCTGGCTGCTGCTCTGCCGGTAGGTGGCGGTGAGAAGGATGGTCTTGAGCAACTTCTTCCGACTCCAGCCCTGCTCGATGAAGTGCCGAGCCAGGAAATCTAGAAGGTCGGGGTTGGCCGGCTTTTCTCCTCGGACTCCGAAATCGGCAGCCGTGCGGACGAGGCCCTCACCGAAGAGCTTGCCCCAGATTTGGTTCACTGCGACGCGTGGGGTCAGCGGATGGTTCGGGCTGACCAGCCACCGGGCGAGATCCAGACGGGTGGGGTTGGATGGGTTTGCGGCGATGGAGGGGAGAACTCCGAGCACGCCAGGCTTCACTTCGTCCGCAGGGTCGAGGAAGTTGCCACGATGCATGAGGCGAGTGGCGCGTGCATTCTGGGAGCGCTGCGCAATCACGCGAACGTCCATCAGCGGTGCCTTGGGCAGTTTGGCGCGTGCTTGCTCGAGAGCTGCGGTGGCGCTGACGACTTCGGGATGGACACGCTCCAGGAAGTCGAAGAGCGACTTGATCACCACCGGGTTGCGGCGGCGCGGCTCTTCATTCAGCACCCTGGACACGTCGCTGGGAACGATGCTCGCTTCGGTCACTTCGGACGCAGCGAGGATGCGGAAGCGCCCGATGAGGTGGCCCGTGTTCACCTTGTAGTTCTGCACCAGGCGAATCGTCAGCGGCTGTCCAGAGGCGAGAGGAGTGGCTAGTTGCACCGTCAGATGATGTGCGGTGCCGGCCTTGCCTCCGACTGCCCAGCCCTTGTCTTCGCTGCCGTCGATGGCGAGCTTCGCATCGAAGGATTTTTGGGCGTAATTTGCCTCAGCGGTATGCAGGGGAATCTGGAGACCATTCGAGTCGAGCCTGAGTTCGCTGAGCACGAAGTTCCCGTTCACACTGCGGCCGGGACCTTTGGAAGGCAAGGAATCGTCAGGGAGCACTTCGATCCGCAGGGCAGTGATCGGCTGCTTCAAGGGGGCGATTTCAACAACATAGGTGTCCGTGGCTGCTTCCTTGCCGGTGGCCAGCCAGCATTGGTCCGGTTGTTTCTTGAAGGCGCTGCCTTTACCGGCTTTCACCGTCTTGAGCGCGAGCGGCTGAAAGGTCTGTGTGCTCTTGCTGGCCTTCGCCTTCGCTAGGCGGGCCTGAATCTCCTGCTCCCAGGCTGGCAGCTTGACGGGCAGGGCAGCTTTGGCCTCGTCCACACGTTTCTGAAGTTCTTCGAGCTTGGTGGCTTCGGAGCCATTGGCAGCGAGGAATTGCTGCCACTTCTCCGGCGACTCTGGCACCTGGCGGGTGACTTCGTCACCATTGTTGAAGAACGCGAAGAGCTGGTAGTATTCGCGCTGGCTGATCTGGTCATACTTGTGCGTGTGGCAGCGTGCGCAGCCGATGGTGAGGCCCAGCCAAACAGTGCCCAGCGTCTCGGTGCGGTCGAATACGGCCTCCACTCGGAATTGTTCCTGATCGGTGCCGCCTTCGGTGTTGGTCAGCGTTTGCCTGTTAAACGCGGTGGCCACCACCTGCTCCGGCGTGGCACCTGGAAGGAGGTCGCCAGCGAGTTGTTCCACTGTGAATTGATCGAAGGGCATGTCATCATTGATGGCGCGAATGACCCAATCACGGAACCGCCAGGCATCAGGGCGCGGGCGATCTTTTTCGTAACCATCACTGTCGGCATAGCGCGCCGCATCCAGCCAGTGGCGGCCCCAGCGCTCGCCGAAGTGCGGGTTGGCGAGCGTGCGATCAATGAGGGCCTCGAACGCTTTCGGCGAGGAGTCAGCGACGAATTGGTCGATCTCTTCCGGCGTGGGAGGGAGGCCGAGCAGGTCGTAGTGGACGCGCTTGATTAGCGTCAGCCGATCAGCCTCAGCCGACGGACGGATCGCTGCCTCGTCGAGTTTGGTGCGCACGAATTGATCAATCCGTTCGCTCGGCGATGCCGGGCTTGCGGGGAAGGTCTTCACGGGCTTGTAGGCCCAGTGCTCGTCAAACTTCGCACCTGCGGCGATCCAGGCTTTGAGCAATTCGATCTCGCGGGGCTTGAGCCGTTTTTTGTCCTTCGGCGGCATCTGATCATCAGGATCGGTGGCGAGCACACGCTCAATGATCGCACTGTGTGCAGGATCGCCGGGCACGATTCCATGCTGACCGCTTTCCAACTCTTTGAGAGCACTGTCACGATTTGTCAGCAGCAGGCCACCCTTCGAGGCATCAGGTCCGTGGCATTCCAGGCAGTGCTCGGCGAAGAGCGGCTGGATGTCGCGCGCGAAATCGACCGCTGGCTGTGCGTGGATGGACAACGCGAGGCCAAGGGACAAAACGAAGCCGGTGGGAACTGGGTGGGACACGCGGTGCAAACGCCCGCAGCGGGGCACCTTTTGCAACGCAAGCGCAGTGCCCTAGCTTTGGGGCTTGGGCTCGGCGAGGATCAGCCAGCCTTTGCCTTCCACACCCGCGATGCGCACACTCAGGCCTTCCAACTTGGTCGGCGACGAGGGAAAACACAGGCGCAGTGTAAGAGGGACGTCTTTCCAATTGCCCAGCTCAAGTTGCTCCACAAGGCGTGCATACTTTGGGTCTGAGCGATCAAAGTAGCCGAGCACGGTGCCCGTCTCTGCTGGATGTCGCAATTCAAGCCACTGTGAGGAAGGGGGCGCGAGTGCAGCCACAGAGGGCGTGCCCTCAGCCTTCGATGCGATCACGCGCAGGAGCGTGGGCTCGATTGGTTTCATGCGCATGAAGTCGGGCCAGCTCAGTTCGCCATACCTCACGAGCCCCTCCCAATCGACGAGGAAGCGTCCGTCGGATGTCTCTTCGATGACCATGCTGGCAGGTGTGCTGTCTTCAAACAGTGCTTGCACAAAGCCAAAGCGATAACCAGGCTCTTCCACGCGGACCATCTTTCCTACACCACGCCAGCGGTATTGAGGCATCGGTGCTCGCGCGTAGTAGCTCACCATCAAGGGCTTCACACGATCAGGATCACGCACCATCGTCGCTTTCTCATCAATGGTGGAGGCTTCAAAAAACTTCGCCAGCGTTGCGCTGATCGCTTCCCTTTTGGCCTCGATGTTACCGATGCCGGATGCCTTGGGGACGGCTTTCGAAAGCGCCTCGGGCGGCGCTGTCATGACCGAATTCAATGAGATGCTGGCAGACTCTGGCGACTGTTGCGATGTCGTTGGGAGAGGCGGAGGAACGGACGGAACTGACCCTGGAGATTCACGGCGGCCCATGATGTCCATCAAGGCGGGGCTAGACGCTGTCTTGCCAGACCATGCCTTGTTCTTGGGATCATTGTTCGCCAGACCAGCGAGGGCTTCTTCATCGACGGGACGTGTCTTCAACACCTCCACGCTCACTCGCCAGATGAGGACGGCGACGATAGCCACGATGGAAGCGCAGCCGATGAGAAACGTGATGCGGTTCCAAAACTCATCCATGCGGCGTGATCGCGCTGGGCCAAATGGTTTCGGGCTGGGCATCGTGGTCGGTGGAGCCGAAGGCGGGAATTGAACCCGCGACCCACGCATTACGAATGCGTTGCTCTACCCCTGAGCTACTTCGGCGTCGATGGTCTTGGTTGGACCCCGAGTATATGGGCGTGCCTTGGCTTGTCATTCGCTTTCTTTGGCATCAGACAATTTTCACTTCCAGGCCATTGGCATCAAGGCTAACGGCTGAGCATGAAAGCCCTGCTTACCTTCTGGGAGCGGCTGCCATTCAAGCACATGACTGTGCTGGTGGTGGCTCTGTTCGTCATCAAGGAACAATTCCCGTTCTCGAATTTCCCGATGTATTCGAACTTCGATTCGGAAGCCGATGTGGTTTACATCGCTGATCAAAACGGCAGCGCTCTCGCGATGGACGAAGTCTTCCGCAGTGGTTCGAGCACAGCCAAGAAGGCTTACAAAAAAGAGCTGGGCAAGATCACCAACGCGCAGAAGCGCGATACCAAGCAGGCCACATCCGCTGAGCGGGCGCAGGCCGGTGCCATCGTGCTCGGTGACTGGTATGCCAACATGAAACGCGAGCGCCTGCCCAAAGGCACCACCGCCGTTCGACTCTACCGCCGCACCTTCGAATTGAAGGATGGAAAGCTCGGCGATGACACACCTGAACTCCTTGCTGAAAAGTCACTATGAATGCTCCCGTCGCCGTTCCGCGCCCCTGGTGGCAGCCAGGTCCTTTCGATTACTCGAAGATCGAGATGCTCGTCATGCGGGCGCTCTTTGCCACGCTTCTGTTCTCCAGCATCAAGTGGGAGACCGCACCTTACAAGACGCAGCGCAATCCCACAGGGCTCGCGCATTTCTTCGACTTCACCTGGCTATCCCAGCATCCGCCGGGGCTGTTCTGGCAGGGCCTCACGATTGTCGGTTTGATTGTGTATGTATTTGGCCGCGTTCCCGCGTTAGGATTGGCTCCCGTTTGCACCTTCGCTGTCATGATTGGCACGCTCGTGTGTTCCAAGGCCATGCATCATTCCTGGCAGGCGATCACCCTCATCGCCCTGGCGCAGTTCATCGTCTATGCCTGGCCAAAGAAGAAATCTGACTGGCTGAATCCGTCGATTGATG
>CAUJJC010000330.1 GCA_963204975.1 Verrucomicrobiota bacterium
ACACGCGCCGGTGGCCGACATGAAGGTTCAGGCGCTGTCCGACGGCATGATCCCCATGCGCCAGTATGGCATGATGAAAGCTGCGCAAGGCGTGACGACCATCGAGGAAGTGCTGATGGTCACGGCGGCGAACGAGTAGCCAACGCGAATCCGAGGAGTAAAATCACGCCATGATCACCATCGACCCACCGATAGAAAAGATGAGCCTTGCTGAGCGCTATGATTTGATGGCACGCATTCAGGAGACATTGCCGCCGCCTGATCCGGTGTTTTCAGATGCACACATGGACTTGCTGCAAGCCCGGCTGCGTGCTGCCGAAGAAGGCCGGAATGAAACATTGGACTATGAGTCTGCGATGGCGCGACTTCGCACTTCCAAGGCATGAAGCCCAGGTTCAAAGACTCAGCACTGACCGACCTGGAAGAAGCCAGAGACTTCTATGAGCTTCAGGAAGCAGGAATGGGTGATTATTTCCTTCATCGAATGGAAGAAGAATACTCCACATTGGCTCGGACCGCAGGCGTTCATCGGCAGCGGGATGGATTCCATTGCCATGTGACCCGCCGGTTCCACCACCTGATTTACAACCGCATGGAAGCTCAGGTGCCGGTCATCTATGCGGTGCTCGGCGGTCGTCGCGATCCCGAGTTCAACCGTCAAAAAATACGACGCTTCTGATCCGATCCCCCATGCCCGCCTTCACCTACACCGCCCTGAATCCGTCCGGCCAGCAAATCACTGGCAAGCTGACCGTTGGCTCGCGAGCTGAAGCTTTCAGGAAGCTGGAAGCGCAGTCGCTCACGCCGATGAAGGTGATCGAGGATGCGTCAGCCGGGAAAAGCCAGCGCGCCAGTGCCAAGGCGCAGGCGGCGGGCGACTTCGAAGCGCCGAAGCTGAAGCGCGCGCAGATCATCCTGTTCACCGAGGAGATGGCCGACCTGTTGGACGGCGGCTTGCAGATCGACCAAGCGCTGCGCGTGATGGAAGAGCGCCAGGAGGCGGCCGCGATCAAGAAGGTGTCCACCATCCTGCGCAACGAAGTGCGCGAGGGCTCCACGATCTCCAAGGCGCTGCGCAAAGCCTCGCCGAGCTTCGATGACTTGTATGTGAACATGGTCGCGGCAGGCGAAGCATCCGGCTCGCTGCCGGAGATCCTGCGTCGGCTCGCCACGGGATTGACCGTGCTCCAGGAGCTTCAGGGCAAGGTGACGCAGGCGATGATTTATCCCGCACTGCTGATCACCGCGTGTATCGCTTTGATCATCGTCTTCATGACCGTGCTGATTCCGCAGCTTACGCAGTTGCTGGCGGACTCAGGCACGAAGCTGCCCTTCGCCACGGAGATGCTCATGAAGTTCTCCGCCATCCTGGGCAAGTGGTGGTGGCTGATGCTCACGGCTGGTGTCGCTGGCTCGTTGATGTTCCGTGGCTACGTCAGCACACCCGCTGGCCGCATGTGGTGGGACTCCACCAAGATCAAGCTGCCCCTCTTCGGCCCCGTGATCAGCACGCGCATGTATGCGCAGTTCGCGCACTCGCTGGGCAATCTGGTGGTCAATGGCGTGCCGCTGCTCAACGGCCTGAAGCTCACGACCAAGGCCATCTCCAACGTCTTCATCCAAGGCCTGATGGCCAAAGCGGTCGCGATGGTGGGCGAGGGCGCGCCGCTTTCCGCCTCGCTGAAAAAGGTTGGCGAGTTCCCCACGCTTCTGGTGGATATGATTGCCGTCGGTGAGCAAACCGGCAGCCTGGGCCGCGCGCTGGAGAAGTCCGCCGTGCGCTACGACAAGGAACTCGACAAGCGCATCAAGCGCCTGACCAGGCTGATCTCGCCTGTGATCATGATCTTCATGGCCGCCATCGTCGGCGTCGTTGCCTACTCCATCGTGACCGCCATCTTCCAGGCGTCCAATGGCATCCGCAGCAAGGCCTAATCGTCTTTTCATCCTTCATCCTTCATCCTTTCCTATGACCCACACCCACACCACCCACCTGCGCCGCGCGTCCCGTGGCTTCACCCTGCTTGAAATCGTCATCGTGATGACCATCCTGGCCGTCCTCGGTGCCTCGGCGATCTACCTGCTGAAAGGCAATGTCGATGTCGCCAAGGAGTCGCGCGTCGATGGCGATATCCAGGCCATCAGCACCCAGCTTCAGCTCTATGAAAGCCGCGCTGGACGCATGCCTACCACCGAGCAGGGCATCAAGGCGCTCGCGGAGAAACCCACCACCGAGCCCATCCCTGACAAATGGACCCAGCTCATGGAAGAGGAGCCCAAGGATCCCTGGCAGCAGCCTTACAAGTATGCGTATCCGGCCACCAAATCGAAGAAGGCCTTTGATATTTGGTCCGTTGGCAAAGACGGCCAGGACGGCACCGCCGATGACATCGGCAATTTCAAGAACACGGTCGCGAAGTAAGTCCGTAGTTCACGGTTCGCCGTTCTCAGTTCACGGTTAATACCCAAATGCCATGAAGGCGCACCTGATCAGTCCCCATCGTTCCCGCTTCCGGGAACAGAGAACTGAGAACGGACAACGGAGGACGCTCCCCGGCTTCACCCTGATCGAGATCGTTGTGGTGCTGACGATCCTCGCCGTGCTCGCTGCGGCCACTGTTCCCACCTTTCGTGGAATGCAGGCCGAGCGGCGGGCGCGCGAGCCGGTAGCGGAACTGCTCCGCATGGCCAAGGAGGCCCGCCTTCGCGCGATGAAGGAACGGCGACCGTATCAGATCGCGATCACAGCGCAGGGCTTCACCGCATCTCGTTACTTTGATCCGTATTTGAGCTTCGCGGAACTGACCACGTTCTTGACCTCCATTGACGCCGCTGAGCAGGCAGGCACACCACCGGAACTCGACTTCGTGGAGCCAAGTCAACGTCAGCCCGATCCTGCCTCCGCCGGAAGCATCACCGAGTCCAAGCCTGCCAGCACTGGGCAGCCACCGCCACCGAGGCCTGAATGGAACGAACGCTACACCTTCCCGCCTGGCACAAACGCTTCGGTTTGGTTGATGCGAGATGCCTGCCGTCCAGACGCAGGCGAGCAGGGGAACTTCGCACTGGAGGGAGAGGTGGTGAAACTTTGGGTCTTCCAGCCCAATGGGATGTGTGAACCATTTGCTATCAAGATCGAAACGGAAGCCGCCCAGTTGTCGGCACGCTTCGATCCGCTCACAGCCGACCTGGTGAGGGAGAAGATCGCCATCAAGTAGCCATGAATGCCGCACTCTTCATCGCGAGATCCTGGCCACGTCACCTCGTCCTGGCAAAGGCAAGGCGTGCTTACATCCTGCTCGAGCTGGTGATTGCCTTGTCCATCTTCGCCATTGCCGTTGTAGGCCTGGCCAAGTCACTCAACACCACGCTCGAAGTGGGCAATATCATGAACAAGGACAACGCGGTCCGTCTGGGCCTGCGGTCCTTCATTGAAGAGACCAAACGCAAGGCGGCACCCGACATGGCGCTGAGCATCACCGATGAACAACTGGGCGTCACTTACACCAGCACGGTCGAGCCCCTCAGCGTCGTCACCCCACGCAACGGGACCGCCGTTCAGGATTGTTTTCGTGTCACGTTCAAGGCGAGCTATCAGGCGGGATCGGAGGTGCGTGAGGAATCGGTGGAACTCTGGTTCTACCAAAATCAGGCCGAGCAGGAAAAGAGGAGGAAGCGATGAAATCTTCGGTTCAGGATTCTCGGTTTCTCGTTCGCTTGCGAAAGGCCAAGGCCAAGGCCACGAAAAGTGGTGAACGGAGAACGCTGAACTCGAAAGCCTTCTCGTTGCTCGAAGTCGTCATCGCACTCACCATCCTCGCGATGATCACCGGCACCCTCTTTGCCATCATCAAGGGCAGCGTCCGTGGAGCCTCCGACATCGAGCGCACGCAGCGGGAGAATGATCAGATCAATCGTTTCCTGGAACTCTGCCGCATCACCTTTCAAACCATGCCGTCATCCGCCACGCTCACGCTGAAGCAGCTCGATGCCAGCGGCATGTCATCCTCGCAGGAACTCGCCATCGCGGGCGTGCCCACCTGCTTTGGTTTTGGAGCCCAGCCCACCTCGTATGAGGAAACCGTGATTGGGCTGCGCCCCGATGTTATCGAGCCCACCAGTGAGGACGGCAGCCCACGCTACCTTCTCAGCGTCACGCGCAAAGACATCATAGCGGCCTCAGTGGATACCAGGCAGGTGGTCGTGTTTACCAACGGACTGGACGAGAATCCCGAGTATGCGCCCGACGAACAGCAGCGCACCTGGGTGCCCCTGTTGCGCGGTGTAAAGATGATGAAGTGGCGGTTCTTCAAGGATTCCAGCGACGAATGGCTGGAAGACTGGAGCGAGTCAAAATGGCCCGACCTCATCGAGCTTCAATTGCAAATGGAAGGCCGCAGCCTGCCCTCGCGCATCGTCTGGGCAGTGCCCGAAACACAGCTCCGCTCGCCAACGCGGAGTTCGTCTTCGAGCAAGACCACCACCACAACCACGACAACGTCTTCCCAAGGAGGCACCGCACCACGATGAAGCCCCACCTTCCATCACTGCGCTTCCGGCATTCGTCCTCCGTCATTCGGCATTTGGCGCAGCGCCGTGCCTCCTCCCTCATGCTCATGATCTGGGCCATCATGCTCATGGCCTTCGTCGTTGGCGGCGTGATCCAATACATGCAGACCAGCCTCAAGGCGAACAGCGATGGGGCCAATCAGTATCGGGCCACCTACATGGCCGAGTGTGGCATCGGCCTCGCGATGAATCCTGGCGTCTATGTCATTGATGCCGTGAAAGGCCCGGACGGCGTGCTCGTCGCCTATGATCGCGGCAAGGAAACCAAACCCTCAGGCGATGCCGGCTTCTCCTTGAACAAGGTGCGTGAAGGCTCGCGTCTGCCGATCAATTTCATCACCGACAAGCGTGCCTACGAAGCTGTCTATAACCTCTTCCTCCTCTGGGGCATCAACAACGATGAAGCCACCACCGCCATGGATTGCCTTGCCGATTGGGTCGATGGTGACAAGGAGGCTCGTCCGCAAGGCGCGGAAGCCGATTACTACATCAGCCTGCAATTCAACGGCTTTCCCCGGAATCAAGGCTTCACCTCCCTGGACGAAATGCTCCTGGTCAAAGGCTTCGATGTGGTCGCCCGAGCCAAGCCCGACTGGCGCAACTACTTCAGCCTCTATGGCGAAGGCACCATTGACCTCTTCTGGGCCTCCAAAGACGTTATCATGGCCGTCACCGGAGCCACCGAAACCGACGTCGCCCGCCTCATCACCGCCCGTGCCGGCAATGACGGCATCGACGGCACTGACGATGACAACCGTAGCCTCGGGATCAACGGAGCCATCTCCATGCTCTCCATCCCACCGGATCGCCTCTCGTTTGTTCAGGCCCTCACCACCTACGCCAGCGACAAGGTCTTCCGCATCGTCAGCATGGGCTACGTCGGCACGCATTCCGTGACCATCACCGTCGTCGCCAAGATGCAGGACGATGGCTCGCTCACTTACCTGTCTCGCACCGAGGAATAGCATCTCTGTCTTTGACAAGGCGGCCCCTTTGACCACTCTTGGCCCCGCAACGCATCGCGGGTGTAGCTCAATGGTAGAGCGGGTGCTTCCCAAGCATCATACGTGGGTTCGATTCCCATCACCCGCTCGCCTCAACTCTCAAATCGTTGATGCACAAGGCAAAGTCTTGATTTACAAGGGCAAGATGAATCAAGCGGACACCAAGAGTGATACACCGAAAGCCAAAACAGCCCTTGTTGCCGTGCCTGGACACACCCGCCTTTTCCGCCGGGGTGCGATCTATTATTTTCGCGCCAAAGTCCCTGAAGAACTCCGCCCCTTGCTCCAAAAGAAGGAAATCCGCTATTCCCTCAAGACGGCGGATTTCAAAAAGGCCAAGCAGGCTTGCAATATCGCATCCGTAAAGGCAGACGCC
>CAUJJC010000331.1 GCA_963204975.1 Verrucomicrobiota bacterium
TATGGCAAAAACTAACGCCATTCTCGGATCTGAACGCAGCGCGGCCGCCACGGTCGCGCTGGTCGTTTTGTGCGCACTCGGCTTGGTCCAGTTGGGCACACTATTGAGGTCCGGCGGGAGCCAGTTTCGTTCGGGTGCAGCCGTCGCCCCGACTTCGGTCGCTACCGTTCCATCGGCGGTGCCGCCACCCGCTGCTCCTGCGGTTTCATTGCCCAGCCAGCCCGTGTCGCCGCCTGCGGCACCTGTTCCTTCGCCTGCGGCTGGGCTTCCTCCTTTGCCGGACCTTGCGGCTGTGGCGAGCGCGGGATTGCCGCCGCTGCCTGCTCTTGCTTCTGATGGGCTTCCGCCGTTGCCTACCTTGCCCGGCCAGACACCTGCGCCACGGATGGCCTCATCCGTAGTTTCGCCCCGCGTGCCGCCGCCTTCCGTGCCAGCGGCGGCCAGTGATCGTTCTGTCCCTCCGGCCACACCCAAGACGGGGAACACGCAGGTCGATGAGTTGATCGAAGTTGCCGTGCAATCCAGAGAACTGAACGATGCCGCTGGCGCATTGCAGGCTCTGGACCGTGCCGACTTGATACTGCCGGACCATCCCACGGTGCTGCGGGAGAAGGCGGTGACGCTAGGCAAGCTAGGGCAGGCGGCCAAGGCGAGTGAAGTTTGGGATCGGATTTCGAGAATGGGGCCTGGAGCGGGGGCGTCCATCGCTGAGGCGCGCACGTCGTTCGATAATGCGAGCGCTCCGCCGCCCACTCCCGCGAGCCCTCTGGACAATGCCTTTGCCAGTCTTTCAGGAGGCGCGGGCGCTGCACCGTTGGGGCCTCTGACGCTGGGAGCCTGTGCGATTCGGCGTGATGATTCCGTGGTCAAAGGGCAGAAGCTGGTGCTGACGATGCCGGTGCGGTCCACTCCAGGAAGTCAGATCGGTGTGAATGATTGGAACCTGGATGTGTTCTTCTACGATCGTGTGGACGATGTCCGAGTGGAGCCAACCAAGTCCGATCCGGTGGTTTACAGCTTTGACATGCCAGTTGATTTCACAACGGGGGAAGAGGTGGTGACGGCGGTTTACCACATGCCCGAATTAACGCCGCAAGACGTGGCGAACATCGGCCACCGCGAATACTACGGCTATGTGGTGAAACTCTATTACAAGCACCGGCTGATGAGCACGGCGGCCTCGCCCCGTGACCTTCTCGACAATCCCGGCGGTGCGGGCGCGATGAGTGTGCCGGCAGGCAATCCGCTGCTGCCGCTGCCGCGCCCTCAATGATACAAGGATGCAGACATGGTGATACTTTTGGTTGATGGACATGAGCCCACTCGCGCTGCCCGCGCTGGGCTGCTGCAACGTGAGGGGCACGAGGTGCTCCAGGCTGCTTCGGCTGTCGAAGCAGTGCATTTTGCCCAGGAGGCGGAGCGAGTCGATCTGCTGGTGACGGAAGTCATCCTGGAAGAGGAGACCTTCGGCTTTGATCTGAGTGAGGCGATCATGGCGCGCTTGCCTGACATGCGCACCCTCTACACCACGCGCTTCGATTTGACTGGTTACGAGGATGACTTGCAGGGGCAGACTCCGGTGCCTCAGACCGCCTCGGACGCGGAGTTCGTAAAGGCGGTGACGCAAGCCCTGGCGGCCTCGCCACTACCGGTCGCCACCATCGCTGATGCCGAGGACGCTCCGATCATGCCGCCAGGCACGATGCTGGGTCACTATCAAGTGATCACCCGGCTTTACAGCGAGCCCGAGGCCGAAACTTACAAGGCCATTCAGTTCACCGTGCAGCGCCCGGTGGCGCTCGTCCTGCTCAAGCCGCACCTCCTCGGTGATGCGGAGGCGGTGGCGAAGTTCAAAGATCGTGAGCGGGTGAAAGCGAGTATTTCGCATCCACGCATCGCTCCTCTCTATGAGGCGGGAGAGGCCAATGGCTGGCTCTACTACACGCGCGAGATGCCTCCAGGTCGCTCGCTGAAAGACATAGCCACCGCTGGTGAGCAACTGGGCGAGCGGGTGCTCGTGGATGTGCTCTATCGAGTGGCCGAGGCGATGAATTACGCGATCGAGCGAGGCTACGGCTACCGCACTCTGGGCACGCGGGACATCTATGTGGATGGCGAGAATCAGGCCAGCATCGTCAACGTCTTCCGTCCGCCCACCCCGATGCCTCGGGATCAGGCGGCTGATGTGCATGCGCTCATCGAGGTGCTGGCTCCGTATGCCGCTCAGGGGAAGGCGCGGAGCATGTTGCACGATTTGAGTCTGCAATCGCATGACTGGGGCAAGCTGTCCGCAGCCATGCACGACATTCGCGATGATATGAGCGAGCGCAGTCTGCTTAACCGAGCGAAAGACGAGGATATCGCCGTGGCGATGCCACCATCGCGCCCGTGGCTGGTGCTCGCCATTGCCGTCGTCGTCCTGGCCACGGTGACCTACCTCGGAGTGCTCTCGGGCGGGGGGAATTCCCCCACCACGACCGTCGTGGCAGGTGAGATGGTGCGCATTCCCCAGGGTGCCTTCGTTTATCAGAAAGATCAGAAGGCGGAGGTCGCTCGTGACTTTTGGATCAGCAAACATGAAGTGACGATCGCTCAGTATGCGGAGTTCCTTGCGGCGCTGAAAACCGCACCCGCAGGCACTTTTGACGACCCCGTGCAGCCCGTTGGAAAGACCTCGCATGAGCCCGAGGGATGGAGCGCCTACTATTCGGCCGCCTCGACGAACGGATCGCTGAACCACCAGCAGTTGTCCCTCGATTCCCCGGTTTCCAACGTCGATTACTGGGATGCCGTCGCCTACGCCAAGTGGAAGAAGCATCGTCTGCCCACCGAGAAAGAATGGGAACGCGCTGCCCGAGGAGACAAAGGCAACATCTATCCCTGGGGCAATGACGCTCGTCCGAGCGCTGCCAATCTGGGCAACGACTACGTCACCAACGCCGAGGGCGGCAAGATTGATGGCTACAACCTCTGGTCGCCCGTGGACAAGCCGGGTGGTGATGTGAGTCCCTACGGTGTGGTCGGCATGGCTGGCAATGTGCAGGAGTGGACATCATCGTGGGAAACTCACCCCGATTACCCGCTCAAACGCGTGCCGGTGCTTCGGGGAGGACACTTTGGAACCCAAAGCGGCGATGACCTGCTGACCGCCCGGCACTTCGCCGCAGACGCGGGCGAACACACTCCGGCGCGTGGTTTCCGCACGGTCTCCGATGCTCCACCTTGACGGTGGCATGGCTGGCAAAATCGAGCCAGCTCATCACAGCAGCGGGATGGATTTTCAGTGCAACATGGCAGGCCCTGTCGCGTTTTCTCCGCCCGTGTGATCGTCCTGGCAACCACCTCTAGTCCAGGCGGATCACACGTCCCCCAACCCCGCTTTCTATGCCCGCTCAAACCCACCGTTCGTCTTTTGTCGCAGCTCTGCTGTTCGTTACTGCTCCCGCCCTTTCGATTCGTGCTGAGGTGTCGTTTGAGAAAGACATCCTGCCTGTGTTCAAGGAGCGCTGCCTGGACTGCCATCAGGCCACTCGCGAGGTGAATGGCAAGAAGAAGGAGCCCAAGGCAGGTCTGCGACTGGATGCCGCCTGGGCGATCATGAAGGGCGGTGAGAATGGGGCCATCGTGAAGCCCAAGGAGTCTGCCAAGAGCAGCCTCCACGAAGTCTTGGTGCTGCCAGCGGACGATGATTCACACATGCCCCCGAAAGGCGATCCCCTGACGCCTGCGCAGATCGCATTGGTCAAGCAGTGGATCGATGAAGGTGCCAATTTCGGCGAGTGGAAGGGCAGCACCGAGGGCATGCCTGCTGAGCTAGCACCCACCGCTGCGGTTGCTCGCAAGCGCGCTCATGAGGATTTTTACAAGGCGCTGGAAAAGGACGTTAAACCGGTGGCTTCCGATGTGCTCAAGAAGGTGCAGGCTGCGGGTGCGCAAGTGGCCACGCTCTCGACCACTAGCCCGCTGGTGCGTGTGGACTTCCTCACCGGAGTCTCAAGTTGCGATGATGCCAAGGTGGCCGAACTGGCACCGATGGCAGAGAACATTGCCCATCTCGACCTCGGTCGCACCGCGATCACGGATGCCGTGCTCGCATCCGTCGCCAAGTTCCCTCGCCTTGCGAAGCTGGACCTTCGCCAGACCAAGGTGACGGACAAAGGCGTTGAGTCGCTCGTCGGATTGAAGAACCTCCAGACGCTCAATCTTTATGGCACGGAAGTGACCGATGCTTCGCTCGACCTCCTGGCCAAAATCAAGAGCCTCAAGCAAGTGTTTCTCTGGCAGACCAAGGCGACCGAAGCCGGGGCCAAGAAACTACAGGCCGCCATTCCTGGAGCGGTCGTGGTCGTGAAGTAAAACACGCTCCATCGCAAGCGAGAGCTTCTTGCGCACTTGCACTTTGCTCTTCTGGCAAGTTCGCTACTATCCGCTCTCCATGCCCGCCATTCTCCGTCCTCTCATCTGGATCGCCATCTCTGCTCTTGGAGCTGGTGCTGTAGCTTTCTCCGCATTTCACAACGGAGAAACGATCAATGCCCTGTGGCTCGTCGTTGCCGGGCTTTGCTCGTTCGCCGTCGCCTATCGGTTTTACAGCAAATGGCTGATGACCAAGGTGCTCATGATTGATGCGCATCGTGCGCCTCCATCGGTGACGCATAAAGACGGCAAGGATTTCGTGCCTACCAATCGCTGGGTGGTGTTCGGTCATCACTTCGCGGCCATCGCAGGCCCAGGACCTCTCGTGGGACCCGTGCTAGCTGCACAGTTTGGTTATCTGCCGGGCATGTTGTGGATTCTGATCGGCGCAACTCTTGGCGGCGGAGTGCATGATGCCGTGGTGATGTTTGCCTCCATTCGGAGAGGCGGGAAATCCGTTGGTCAGATGTTGCGCGAAGAAGTGAATCCCGTGGTGGGATTCGTCGCCATGATCTCGGTGCTAGCGATCATGACCATTCTCCTCGCCGTGCTGGGCCTCGTGGTCGTCAAGGCCATGGCCGAGAGCCCATGGAGCTTGTTCACTATCGCGATGACCATCCCGCTGGCGCTCATCATGGGTGTCGCCCACACGATTTTTAAGGTCAGCGTCAAAGGGGTGACCGTGTTCGGCATTGTGGGATTGCTGGCCAGTGTCTGGGCGGGCAGCAGGCTGGGCGAGTGGGGCATTCAGCACTGGTTCGATCACGGTGGTGAGTGGCAGGCCTGGGCGATCATGATCTACGGCTTTGCGGCTTCAGTTTTACCGGTCTGGATGCTGCTGGCTCCTCGCGACTACTTGAGCACCTTCATGAAAATCGGGACCGTGGCTGTCCTGGCGGTCGCCGTCATCTGGGTGGCACCCGAACTGCACATGCCCAAGCTGACGAAGTTCGTCGATGGCACCGGACTGGTGTTTGCGGGCACGGTGTTTCCCTTCGTCTTCATCACCATCGCCTGCGGTGCCATCTCCGGCTTTCACGCCCTGATCTCCTCGGGCACGACTCCCAAATTGCTCGACCGCGAAGACGCCATTCGCAGCGTGGCGTATGGGGCGATGATTACCGAGATGCTGGTGGCTCTCATGGCCCTCGTCGCCGCATGTGCCCTCCAGCCCGGTGAATACTTCGCCATCAATGCCGGCATCAACAAGACCATGTCTCCCGAGCAGGTGGTGGGGGTGGTTTCCGCCGCTGGTTTCCCCGTGACGGTGGAAGGGATGAACAAGCTCGCCTCTGACATTGGGGAGAAGACCATGTTCGGTCGTGCGGGCGGTGCGCCCACATTTGCTGTGGGCATGGCCCACATGTTTGCCCGCGCCTTTGGCGAAGCATGGATGTCCTTCTGGTATCACTTCGCCATCATGTTTGAGGCGCTCTTCATCCTCACGACGATTGATGCAGGCACTCGCGTGGGGCGCTTCATCCTCCAGGATTTTCTTGGCGGAATATGGAAGCCGCTGGGGAATACGCGCAGTCTCTTCGCCAATGTGTTTGCGAGCGCACTGCTGGTGGCCAGCTGGGGCTACTTCCTCTATCAGGGCGTCGTCGATCCGCTGGGTGGCATCAATACCTTGTGGCCGATCTTTGGGATCGCGAATCAATTGCTCGCCGTCATCGCCTTCTGCTTGGGCACCACGATTCTGATCAAGATGGGCAAGGTCCGTTATGTGGCCGTCACAGGCATTCCGCTGCTCTTCCTCATGAGCGCCACGTTCTGTGCAGGCTACATCAAGATCTTTGATGCCAATCCCAAGATGGGATTCCTCGCTGCCGCCGCAGACTTCGGGAACAAAATCTCAGCGGGCGGGACCGAGCAGCAGCTCAAGGACTGGGCCGCTCAGCAACTCAATTTCCAGGTGGATGCCATCGTGACCGGCTTCTTCTTGATCGCTGTGGGCGTGATTTTTGTCGGCTGCGCCATTGAGTGGGTGAAGCTCTTGAGTGGCAAGAAGCAGTCGATCACAAGGGAGTCTCCCTATGTTCGTCTCGATGACCTCGAAACGACCACCGCTGCCTGATTCGAAGTGAGAAACGCCCTCGCTCTGGAAGCTAGCTAGCGAGCCGGGTCGAGCATCGGCTTGAGCAGCAAAAAGGTTTCGTTTTCGAACTCCGTTTCATAGTGTGAGGGCGGAGAGAAGCCGATCATTTTTTCGGATTTCACCATCAACACCAAGTGCGATGCAGGCAGGCGCGGAATCTGGGTGTTGGAGAATGTTTTGACCATCCGCTTCCGCTCTCCCGAAGGCACGGCGAGCTGCCAGCTTGCCCACCACTTCCCATTGTAAAGCAATGGCCGGTCCGCCCTGTCGTAGTTTTTTGGTTCGCCGATGTGGCGCACACAGGATGCTTGATAGCGGTCACAACTTATGAAGTAGAGCCAAAACCTGTCTTTGAGCATTGCTTCGAGTGATGCGGGGTCAGTGATGCCAAAGAGTTTGAGCATACCGTAGAACCGGTGCTCGACTTCTTTGCTCTTCACCGTGGTCGCCCACGGCTCGGGAGAAAAGCAGTGTTTTGGCCCGAATAGCGTCCAATAGTGCAGTGCGTGCAAATCGGGGGTCACCAGCGTGGCATTGCTCCGATGATGTCCTTGGCCTTCCAGATGATTGATGAGTTCGCAGAAATCACGGTCATAGTTTTCGCCTTCGTAGCCCCAGTATTGGAGACGGTGCTCGCGCTTCGGAAAGACCTCCAGACCCACGGCTACGCCACCCCATACGATAAGTGTGCCCACCGCTAGCCCTGCCAAGCGTGAATCAAGGACGACGCGGGGCAGAAAGCCAAGCAGCGGCAGGAGGAGCAGCAGGATACTAACCTGGTTCATGTGCTGTAAATGTTCACTAAAATGGTAGGGATGAGTGTTCATCCTCAGCACCATGCAGAGCAGAGGCTGTCCCAGATGTCCTGACAGAAGCAATGCCGCCACAAGCCCGGCCCGCCGCCATGCCCGAGCTTGCGAATGGCGGGCACGATTTCGATATAGCCAGATGTAAATCAGGCAGAGCCCAAATACGACGGCACTCTGTGCCGAAAAGGTCTGCACGATCACTCCAGGCAATAATTCCAAGCCATTCAGCAGTTCGCCCGTCACCCGCGAAATAGGGTAGAGACCAAGCCGCTCCTTCATGCCGGGAGACCCCAGGCGCATCTGAAAAAGAAATGGCAAGATCAGCAGGGTGAGTGTCAGGACGTGCCAGCGCAGGGATCGGACCATTGGCCACAAGCGTTGCCAACTACCACGCCAGACGATGACGATGAGGGTCATGGCCGCGACTTGGAGAAAGTAATATGCATTTTGCTGAGCAAGGATCACCATCAGGTAGCAGAATGGAATGAAGGCCCTCCTCCGTCCGCCAACAAAGCACGTCCAAAGCGCCAGCATCGCAAAGAAGTGGGTCGTCAAGGAGATGATCGGATTGGGGAATCTCATGCCCAATGGGTCCCAGCCGTCGAAGCTCAGAGAAGGCAGATACCGCGCACACCATGGGGTAATCGAGGTGGCTCCCAGTTTGAATGCGAGAGCGAGCAGGATCCGCAGTCCGGCTGAGCGGAGTGCCAGCCGAAGGATCGCGACGTAGGAGAAGAAAAGGAAGCACTGTGCGATCAGATCTGTGAGTAGCAATCCCCACGCGCCTGCGAGCTTGAACATCAATGCACCGGGCAGAACGCTAAGCGTCTGGAATACCATCAGGCCACTTGCGGATTGAGCACCCAGCAATGTGTTCTCTCGAAAGTTGAGATCGGCAACAAACCGGAAGAGAGGCATGTAGCTCGCGTCTCCACCCCAACGGTGGAGAATGAGGAAAGACATGGCCGCGTCAGGATGCTGTTGAAGCGAAACATAGTAAGGCCAGGCAGCGTGAGCCGCCACGATGACAAACGCTATCACGGCAGCCCAGCGGCAATCGCCCAGGTAAGCCCCCTTTGGCTTCGCTACAGGGCTGGAGGAGTTTGATGCCATCGGCACGACGTAGGCTTGGGCGTTAGAGTTGAGGCTTTCGAATCACTGCCAGGAGGGAGGTGCCCAACGGCGGGTCCGGGAACAGAAAATGATCGCAGCATGCGTAGAGATTGAGGACAGAATTCACAATCTTGCTGGGAGGGCGGAAGCCGGAGCGGATGATCTCGTCGGTGTCGAGTTCGCGCCCGTCGCCCAGGTGCCACTTCCGCGCGAGCAACATCGGAACCATGCCCAGTCCCCAAAAGCGGGCCAACTCCACTGTGGCACCAGCAGCCATCACTTCTCCGGCGAGCATTTTTTTGTCATACCGGCGGATATGTCCAGCCGCTGTGTCGTAAGGGCTTCGCAGACGCTCGAGCGCCGGAACGTTGATGAATAGCAGACCACCGGGTTTGAGGTGATGCAGAGCAGACTGAATGAATCGGACCGGCTCGTCGATGTGTTCCAGCACATCAAATAAAATGACATGGTCAAAGGCATTCGCCATGTCCTCACGGCGGTCGTGGATGTCGTAGAGCAGGGTGCGCCCTCGGGTGGTATTGTTTTGCTGAAGAGCAGAGAGACAGAAATCTGCGCCGCTGATCTCCCAGTCCGTGACTTCCTCCAGCGCCCGCCTGACCTGGCCATTGCCGCAACCAATCTCCAGGCAGGTCTCTGGCACTCGCGTCTGGACGCCAGCCGTGGCCAGTAATGACATGAACGCTCGCTGTCTCGCCTTGCACCAGAAGTGCTGTTCATTAGCCAGTTCATACCAGGAGCCGGGAAATCCAGTGTCCGGGATGTGGGGGGATAGTTTGGTGACCTCGGTCATGATGAGGGTGAAGAATGGTTGAGGTGCAAATCAGATACAGGCATGCCATCGCGAACGTGGGTGCGCACAACGAAGAGTGGTCTGCGCTTCTGCTGCATGAAGATGCGAAGAATGTATTCGCCGATGAGACCGATGGATAGCAGCGTGACGCCATGAAACAGCACACTGAGAGCCACGAGAGCAGTGAAGCCAGACGGCACGTCATGGTATAGCCACTGGCGTATCACCGTGTAAATCAGATAGGCAAGAGCCAGCGTTACGCTCAGACCGCCTGCCCAAGTAATGAATCGAACTGGCAATTCGCTGAAGTTGATGATGCCTTTAAAGGCCAGACGAATCAGTGCGTTAAGCGAATACTTGGTATCACCTGCCACGCGGGCGGAGCGCTCATACTCAATCCCGGTTTGTTTAAAGCCCACCCAGGCTCTCATGCCACGCAAGTAGCGGCTGCTCTCTGGCATGGCATTCATGAGGTCGGCCACCCGACGACTGACCAAGGCGAAGTCCCCGCTGTCTGGTGGCAAATCGAGAGAAGCAAATGCCCGGATCATACGATAGGCCATGTGATAGGCCGTGCGCTTCAAGAGGCCTTCCTTGCGCTGGCGCCGGATTCCGTAAACCACATCGTAGCCTTCTCGGAACTTCTGCAAAAATGTGGGCAGTAGTTCTGGAGGGTCCTGGAGATCCCCATCGATAATGAACAACGCCTCCGTCGCACGAATCACGCTCATACCTGCGGACAGTGCCAGTGTGTGGCCGAAGTTTCGGGACAGCAACACGCACTGATAACGCGAATCAGCCAGCGCCTTTTGCTGTAGCAGCAGTGGCGTGCTGTCGCTGCTTCCATCGTCCACTAGAATCACCTCGGTAGGCTGTGCCATGCTGTCCAGCACCGCATCCAATCGCCGCAATGTCTCCGAGACAACCGCCTCCTCGTTGTAAAGAGGGGCCAGGATCGCCAGTTCGAAGGCTGATCGAGATGAGCTAGAAGCTGGCATTGCTCATTCGCTCCCTCCTGAGCAGTCGTTGCATGGACTGAGCATCACCGAATGCATGCGCCATGCCGGACGGCCCAGCATACGAATGGTGTAGAAGGCATCTCTTACCACCCGGTGACCGGCCTCTTTATATAGAGCTTGCCAGTGATCCAGAGCGCGGAAGTGCTTGCCCCTGTCCAGAGTCATCATCAAGCGAGCGGTCCAATCACTAGACGATGGCACCAATGGTTCCTGTAGGATCACCACACCACCCTTGGCAATAAGTTGAGTCGTCGCTTTGAGTAATGCCGCAGTGTCTGAATCGTCCAGATGGTGAAGGAGCGAATTGATCAATATCACATCGTGCCGTGCGTGATCGACTTCCATTTGGGTCGCATCGGACACATGGAAACGCATTCCTGGGTATGTCTGACGGGCGTAATCGATATAGTCGGGATTGATGTCCACACCCGTGTATTCGAAACTCTCGCCAAAGAATGTTGCATTGGAACCTGGACCACATCCAATATCAAGAAGGCTGCCTGACATCATGCCTGCCTCCCGAAGTAGGTGACGAATGGCATCAACTTTCGGCTGAATGAATGAGGACGACCAGAGGCGGTATCCCACAGACGTCGAGAGAATGCGGTTTCTAAGATTCAAAAGGTGGGATCGAAGGACGGAACATTGACACGCCCAATGCTTTGTGCGTTTCAGCTTCGAAGCCAAACCTCACCGTGTGTAGCGCTGAGATGGACAATGATGATCTTTGCTAATTGTGACCAATATCGAGGTTGTGTTGGGTGTCGAAAAAACACAACCGATGATCAAAGGCCTCTCAGGTGGCAGATGGTATTCTCCACGATCTACTGAGGGATAAACTCTCTGCCTCGCATCCACTCGAGGTAGGTCGTGGCACAGGCGTCGAGGTTTTGCAGCGAGCCTCCACCTCGGAGGGGAGAGCACATCTCGAACGTCGCGATGCCGTCGAAGCCTCCATCCTTCAAGCCCTGGAAAAAGGCCGCGTAGTCGATGAACCCGGTGCCGAAGGGCACCGCGCGCACCCAGTCCACCGGCTGTCGTTCATAGTTCACCAGCTCTGGACGGTAGCGATGGCGCGGCACCTTGATGTAGTCGGCATTGGTGGTGATGACCGTGTGTGGAGCTGCGAGCCTGGCAGACTCATAGACGGCTTCACCGCGCAGGGCAGGGGACCAGGCATCAAAGCCCAGCTTGCAGTTCGAGCGGTCGATGTCGGCCAGCATCTCGATCAAAGCCTCCGTGTGAAGGCCGATATAGTGGTGGTTCTGGAGGGCTAACGTGATGCCATGCACAGCCGCACGATCACACATCTCGCGGATGGCAGAGACGCAGCGATTCCACTGCAACTGCGGGTCCTGCCCCTCAACCTCATAGGCTCCAAAGATGCGAATGACTCGCGCACCCACCTGGGCGGCCACGCGTGCGAGCGACTCGACGTATGCGATCTGAAATTCGATGTGAGGCACCTCGCAGCCAATGCCCGTCGGCTGGGCGAGATTCGTGTAAGCACCCAGCACATCACAGCGGATCTTCGCAGCCGCAAGCGAGGCATTGATGGTCTGGATCAGCTCAGGCGAAGCATCCAGCGGCGAGAGATGCGGGCGCTTGCCTGCGATCATCACCGATTGGTAGCCAAGCCGTGCCGCATGAGAGATGAAGTCCGTCAGCGGAAGCGCAGATTGCCCCCAAAAGCCGGCATAACTGATCGAGAAAAGACAGGGAGTCATAAGAAGTGAAGCGTGCAGGGTGGTCCAAATCCGAAGCAATAATGACAACTGAGTGAATCGTGCCGATTTCCATGGCGGCACTTCCTGACAAGGATCAGTCCACGAAGCTGAACTCGTTCAGATTGAGGATGAGGCGGCAGGTGTTTTCCAGGCCTTCGCGTTGAGCATACTCGACGAGGGGGGCAAGTTCGTCGCTTGTGGGTGGGCGGGCGATGGCGAGATGGAAGGCTTGTTTCACCTGGGCCTCGGGAGTCGTAGCTTCGCGGCGGATTCGCTCGGCGAAGTGCCGGGCCATAGCGACGGTGAGGCCGTTGTTCATGAGGGCGAGAGCTTGCAGCGGGCTGAGGGATTCGTTGCGCTTGTCCACGCGCATGGAGGGATCGGCGCAGTCCATCACGGTCATGAAGGGCTGCTGCTGGCTGCGCACGATGAAGCGGTAGATGCTGCGACGGTGGCTCTTGGGATCATCGGGATCGTGCAGATGGTATTCGTAGTGCGGGCTGTGCTGGGGCTTGTCGATGATGAAGTCCTGGAAGCTGGGACCGCCCATGGTGAGATCAAGCTGGCCGCTGACGGACAAGATGGAGTCACGGATCGACTCGGCATCGAGCTTCCGTCGGTTCTGATGAGACAGCCATTGGTTGGTGGCATCCGACTTGTTAGCCAGGGGTGAGGACTCTGAGGATTGCCAGTAGGTGTCGCTGGTGACGATGAGCTTGTGCAGACGCTTCAAACTGCCGCCCAAGTCGTCGCGGAAGGTGATGGCCAGCCAGTCGAGCAATTCGGGGTGAGTGGGAGTGGAGCCCATGCGACCAAAGTCGTTCGAGGTCTCGACCAACCCGCGCCCGAAGTGATGCTGCCACACGCGGTTGACGATGCTGCGCCAGGTGAGGGCGTTGTTCTTGGCGGTGATCCAGCGGGCAAGGGCGGCGCGTCGTTCGCTTTCGGATTCGCCATCCACATGAAACGGTGTGCCGAAAAGCTCATTGAGCGCGGTGATGCTTCCAGGGCCGACTTCCTTCGCAGGCTGCTTGATATCGCCGCGCTTGAGCACCTGGATCACGCGTGGCTTCCCGCCTTCATTGCCTGTGCCGCGGAAGGCTCCGGTGCCGGTGTGCACAGCGCCGACATAGACTTTTCCTGGAGCCGGCAAGGCGGCGATCTGGGCGTTGATGGAGTCACGTTGCTTCCGGGCGGTGGTCAGCTTCTGGCGGGTTGCGAGGTCGGCCTGGGCGAGCATCAGGGCGTCGCGTTCGCGGATGAGTTTTTGCTTGTCCTCCTGGCTCCGGGCCTCGGGTGCGATGCCATCGGTGAGGTTGGCTTTGCGCCAGCGGGGCGGGGCTTCGATGGAGTCGAGCGAAGTCACGGGCTGCCCGGCAGCAAGGTTCTTGCCTTCCTTGTCCGCATACACTTCCAGCTCGGCGAGAGCGAAGATGTAGTCGTTCTTTCGAGGCGCGAGCTTCACGGCAGTGACGCGGACGTAGCGGCCCTTCACGCCATCGTCGCCTGCGGTGTTGGTCTCGAAAGGCGTGAGCCCAGGGTTCTTGAAATCGTTCATGAAGGTCGCGTCGTGCTTCCGCCAGAGCAGCGTGACGCCGGACTTGAACTCGGGATCGTCGCTTGCCTCGATCTTGAACCGAACCGGAAAGCCGAAGCCTCCGCCGATACTGCCGAAGTCGTCGTAGCAGGGTTTGAGGATAATGCGCTGAATCTCGATGCTCTGGCCCAGATCCACCTGCACCCATTTCACGGTGTCCTGCGAGGGAGCGATGGTGCTGTGGAAACCATAGTCGGGCCGCGCATTCGGATTGGTGCTGGAGGCCTTGGCGGCAGCGCCGTCGATACGCTTGCTGAGTGCCACATAGGCGTCCCCAGCCTTGGCTTTGAGCGGTTGCTCAATGGCGGTGATGTCGCGGGCGGTTTGTTCCTTGGCCTTCTTCAAGCCGACGAACTTCTGCATCACCGCATCTTCGGGGTAGTAGTCCACCTCGGTGCGATCCACGGCGGCGAAGACTGCCTGGAGCGAGTAGTAGTCCTCCTGGGAGATGGGATCGAACTTGTGATTGTGGCATTGTGCGCACTGAACTGTTAGGCTGCAAAAGGTGCCGATGGCATTCTGCACCATGTCGTCGCGATCCAGATGGCGCGCGATCTTGCCATCGAGCTTGGTCTCGGGCACCTCAGCGTGGCCGATGTGATCCCAGGGGCCTGCCGAGATGAAGCCGAGGGCGGTGATGCCATCAGTGGTGCCAGGGTGGAGCACGTCGCCCGCGATTTGTTCTTCGATGAAGCGGGCATACGGCTTGTCGCTGTTGAATGCTCGGATCACATAATCGCGGTAGGGCCAAGCTTGGTTGCGAGGCTTGTCTTTGTCATAGCCATGGGTCTCGCCGTAGTGCACCACATCGAGCCAGTGCCGGGCCCAGCGTTCGCCGTAGCGAGGGCTGGCTAGCAAATCATCCACCAGGGTGACGTAGGTGCTGGCGGCGGTGCTCGCTGCGCTCAGCCCTGGCAGGTAGCGAGCGATCTCCGCAGGCGTCGGAGGAAGACCGATGAGATCGAAATACAGCCGACGAATCAAGGTGCGGGGATCGGCTGGTGGTGCCGAGGTGAGACCTTTCTCAGCGAGCTTCGACCGCACGAAGGAATCCACGCTGGGAGCGGGTCTCGAGGCGTTGGTTTTGATAGGCTTGAAGCTCCACCAGTCGCGCTTGTCCTCCAGCTTGGACTTGTCGGCGCTGTCTGGCCACACGGCTCCTTCGTCGATCCATCGTTTCAGCGTTTCGATCTCGGTGCTGCTGAGTTTTGACTTCGGCGGCATGGGCAAGTCTTTGTCCTGGCCACTGACGAAGCGAAACAGCGGGCTCGACGCGCTCTTGCCCGGAACGATGTTGGGCGCATGGGCTTCACCGCCGGTCAGCGCGACCATCTTGATGTCGAGCCGGTAGTCGCTCTTCTGCTTGTCAGGGCCGTGGCATTCGTAGCAGTGGCGTTCGAAAATCGGGCGCACCTCGCTGACGAAATCGACGGCGAGGCAAGGCGTGGCTGTGAGGGCGATGAGGAGGGGGAATCGCATCGGCCAACTCATACGCCGCACCGGGGGCGTTTCATCCAGGGCTCAACTGAATAGCAAGCGCCCGATCACAATGGCTGCCGTCATGCCCACGAGATCAGCCGTGAGTCCTGCGGCGAGCGCGTGGCGCACCTTGCGGATGCCGACGGAGCCGAAGTAAACGGCGATGACGTAGAACGTGGTCTCTGTGCTGCCGTAGAGGATGGAGGCGGTGTATTTGAGCAGGCTGCTGGACTGCGGATTGAGCAGGATCTCATTGAGCAAGCCGGTGGCACCCGAGCCGCTGAGTGGTCGCATCAGGGCCAGCGGCAGCAGTTCCACGGGGAAGCCGATCAAGCTCAGCACAGGACGCAGCGCGGATTGCAGCAGGTTCAGCATCCCGGACGCACGGAAGATCGCGAGCGCAGCGAGCATGGTGACGAGGAAGGGCATGATGCGAGTCACGACACCGAAGCCTTCCTTCGCTCCCTCGACGAACTCTTCGTAAATCTTCACGCCCCGGCCCATCGCGGCACACAGCGTGAGCAGCAAGATGCCTGGGATGGCCAAACCGGAGACGCCATTCATCACGCGGCGGATGGTGGGCACTTCGGTGCTGGCTGCGGCCTCGACAACGGCAGCTTGCGCGGGCTTCTCGGCCACGGCGATGACGTTGGCGATGCCGGTCTTCGTCAGCAGCGATTCACGCCACGAAGGCGGCGCGAGTTCGAGCACGGCGATGACGGCGAAGCTGAGCGCAACGAACGCGATCAAGAACTTCATCGCGCTGGAAGCGGGGCGTGCCTGCGGTTCGCTGGCAGCTTCTGCTTCGGCAGCCGCCAGCTCGCTCGCACTGATTTGGAACATCGGCAGGCGCTGGAAAAACTTCGCAGCCATCACGGCGGCGACCGTCGCGCAGGCCGTGGAGCAGATCGTGGGCACGATGATCTCATACGGGTTCTTTACCCCGGCGGCGTTGAGGTAGTTGATCACCGTCATCGGGATCAAAGTGAAGGCCCCCGTGTTGAGCGCGAGGAAGGTGGCCATCGAGTTGCTCGCGTGCTGCTTGTTCGGGTTCAGCTCTTGCAGTGCGGTCATCGCCTTGAGTCCCATCGGCGTGGCCATGTTGCCCAGGCCCAGCATGTTGGCCGTCCAGTTCATCACGATG
>CAUJJC010000332.1 GCA_963204975.1 Verrucomicrobiota bacterium
GGGCATACCTGCAACTACACCGACGGCATGGAGTTCGCCACCAATGGCAAGCTCTACGGCATCGATGGAGTGGACGAGCACGTCTATGAGATCAATCCCTCGACGGGTGCCATCGTGCTCGTCAGCGACACAAGCGTGATCGGCGGACTCACCGGCACGCCGGATGTCGAAACGCTCGCCTGGGACTCCCTCAACAGCCGCCTCATCGGCGTGGACAACAACACCAGCAGCACTACGGGCCACCGCTTTGTGGAAATCACCCTCGGCACCGCCGGAGCCAACGTCGCACGCGGACAGTTCCTCCCAGGCACCCCCGGCCTGCCCGCTGATGCCGACTTCGAAGGAGCCGCCATGTGGAACACCTGCCCGCCCCAGCCCCTGCTCGGCGTCGGCAACCTCGTCTTCAAAGACCTCAACAACGACGGCAACTACGACGCCGGAGAAGCCGCCGCCAACGTGCGCGTGTATCTCTACGCCCTGGGCCAGACCGCCGGCACCTCCGTGCCCATCGCCCAGACCACCACCGACGCGAGCGGCAAGTATAGCTTCACCCGCCTGCTGCCCGGCAGCTACTTCGTCCACATCCCCGCCAGCAACTTCGCCGCCGGGCAACCCCTCGTCGGACTCGTCTCCGTCACCGGCACCGGCACCGGAGATGACAACGCCAATGAAGACGGCATCGACAACGCCACCCCCGCGACCAACGGCATCAGCAGCGCCGTGTTCGACCTCGCCGACAACAGCGAACCCACCAACTCCACCGAGACCGGCTTCGCCAACACCGACGACGACACCGACGACAACAACACCGACCTCACCGTGGATTTCGGCTTCACCAGCCCCCCCACCTTGGACTTCGGGGATTACGTTGATCTCCCTGAAGCCTCCAGCACAGTCGTGGCCAATCTCCGCATTGGCACGCTCACTGATGCTGAAACGGTGGCTCAGAAAAACGGTGCAGCCGTGGGCGATGATAACCACAACACGGATGACGAAGACGGAGTGACATTCACCACCTTCACTCCGGGCCAAGCCGCCACTGCCACGATTACCGCCACCAACAACACCGGTGCCAACGCCTACCTCAACGCCTGGGCCGACTGGAATGAAGATGGAGATGTCGCTGACGCCAACGAAACCTTGACCTCCGTCTCACCTGCCACACAGATCACCGTCTCCACCTCAGCGACAGCTAACCGCACCTTCACCTTCAACTTCACTGTGCCTAGCACCGCGCGTGGAACGGTCCCAGTTCGGGTGCGCCTTACTTCCGTGACCACTCCTGGTGCTGATGGTGCTGATGGTAACGGAGAAGTGGAGGACCACATTGTCACCCTGGCCACCACCTGCGCCTCCCAGCTAGCCATCTACAATGCGATCATTTCTAACAACTTGTCCACGCCATCAGACATCCAAGGTCGGGCGGTCGTCAAATCCATCATCGGCACAAACTCCTATTCCACCGGACACTTGGTCTCAGGCACCAGCACCCTAGCGGTAGCCGTGCAGACCTCCGTGGCCGCTGGCGGCGGGCAGATCAATGTGGTGAACGGCAGTTTCTGGATACCCAGCGTGGCAGCCCTCAATGGACGCACGGTCAACTTCCCAGGTGGTGGCTCTCTGCTGCACACACCCGCTTTCGATTTTACCACCGTCTTCAACAGCATCGCCGCTGAGTCAGTCACGTATGCCGCGATGCCGACCAACTCAACGATCAACATCCCCACCTCACCCGCAGTCAGCTATCTCACCGTAGGCAGTGGCGTCACCAACGGCACGCCCGCCGTGTTCAGTGTTGATGGCAACACCCTGCTCAACAACGGCAACGTCCAAACCATTGACCTCAATCTCAACGGAAAGACGCCCTCCGCCATCATCATCAATGTCACCGGCACCAACGTCACTTACAGCGCCTCCGGAGAAAATAACAACATGCTCCGCGACACCACATGGCGGCCCAAGATTCTTTGGAACTTCCCCTCCGCCACCACCATCAGCACAAACAAGCCCCTCTACGGCAGCGTCCTCGCTCCGAACGCCACCTTCACCGCTAGCGGTGGAGCCAACGAAGGCTCCATCATGGTGAAGGACTATCAGGGCACGATCGCCGTGAAACTTCCTTACTGGACCGGTGGTGCCAGCCTTTGCACAGACGCCTCGGATTTTGGTGACTCCCTCGCCTTCGCCGATGCATCCTCCACTGCTGTCACCAATATCAAGCTGGGCACCAATGCAGGTGATGTGGACTCACCAGCCACCTCCAACGCAGCCGCCACTGCAGACGATACGACGGGCACTGATGACGAAGACGGTCTCAGTTCCAGCTCCCTCGTCATCGGGGCGAGTGGATCGCTCACCATCGTAAGGTCCAACACCTCGGGAGCCAACGCTTACCTTAATGCCTGGATCGACTGGGATGGCGATGGAATCCTCGGCGAAACCCACGGCGGTATCCCCGATCAAGTCATCTCCAATACCACCATCGCCACCGGCACCACAGGCTCCCAGGCATACACCTTCACCGTCCCCTCCAGCATCACCGCCGGCACCGTCCATGCGCGTATCCGCATCACCTCCACCAGCAACCCCGGAGCCACAGACTACTCCGGCAATGGTGAAGTGGAAGACCACGCCGTGACCATCAGCACTCCTGCCAGCGACTACGGTGACCTTCTCCACCCCACCGCCGCAGCCACAGGATACTCTACCACTACCACCAGGAGCACCGTCAGTGTGAACCTCCGCCTCGGAGCCACTGTGGATGCCGAAGCCAGCGTCACACCAAACGCCGCTGCAACGACAGACGACAACACTGGCAGCGATGACGAGGACGGCGTGACCATGCCGACGATGATCACGGAAGGGCAATATGTGACGATTCCTGTCAGTGTGTTTAACAACTCGGGCTCCACGGCTTACCTCAATGCGTGGATCGACTTCAACAACAGCGGCGACTTTAACAACAACGTTTACAGTGTGGCTGCCGCACCCACGGGTGAGAAACTCATGACCGAAGTATCTGTGCCGACATCTGCCAGCGCACAGGCTATCAACATTAGTTTCGCTGTGCCGACGGACTCCAGTCCGGGTGTGCAGCGTGGTGTTCGGTTCAGGCTATCGAGCACCAGTGGTGTGGGCCCGACTGGCGTGGCTGCGGCAGGAGAGATTGAGGACTATGTAGTTCGTATTTGTCCTTCGGATTTGATCAGCCCCGAGACACTGCAGCAGGGGAATGTGGGCAGCGCCTTCACGCAGGCCTTCACCGCTCCCGCTGCCACGGCACCGCTCACATGGGTGTATTCAGGATCGGCTATTCCTGGTCTCAGTTTCAATGCATCTACGGGGGTGCTCAGTGGCACGCCGACAGCAGCGGGCACCTACTTCTTCCGTCTCTCGGTGACCGATGCCACCGGGTGTGTGGATGGGAATGCTTACACGCTGATCGTCACAAATGGTTCGGGCTCCATCTGCCTGGATCCCAATGCGGAAGACTTTGGTCTGGGACGGCGCTGGGGCTTTGTGAGCAGTGGCTTGAGCGCTGATCCAGGCATCTCGGTGAAGGCTCCGTTCTCGAACTATGGTCTCCTCGCGGGATCATCGATTCATCTTCGGAGCGCTGCGGGACCAATCACGGGGCTGACCTACAAGGCACCGTGCATCACGAGCGCATCGCGCACGCTGCCCACCTGGGGTGGTTCGGGGCGCATCTTTATTGATACGGGAGCTGGAGTGCCTTCCGGCGTTGTGAACTTCACCAATCCTGACTGCTCGGCGTTTGCCTGCTGGCAGTCCAATGTCGCTGGCGGGTATCAATACACCTTGAGCGTGACTCCTGGCGTCACCGTCACTCCGAGCGGCATCTACTGGGAGGCTCACATGTTCAACATCACGTATGTGATGGTGGCTGTAAATGGTGTGCCCCTGGCAACGAATGTGGGGCCGGTGGCCTCGGCCATGGTGGATGGTGATGGTTCTCCGCAACCACACTATTACTACTACGTGCCGTTCACTTCGCCGCTGAGCGCAGGGAGCACTTACAATATCACTCTCACGGCCCCTCTGGGAATTGATCCGCTCACGGGTGACTTCTCTCTTCTTGGTTGCTGCCCGGTCACAGCCGGAGCCAATCCATTGATCGAATGGAAGATGGAAGACAACTATCCTTCGGCCATCGGCAATGTGTCCATGCCGAGCTACGTCGATCCATGCATCTTTGGCACCAATGGGCTCAATCACAGTGATGATGGCACGATCATGAGCACCGGGGCAAGTGTTCTCAATGGTCCGAAGAAAACCGGATCGAAAGCTCGCAGCACGACCGGGTGGGACAATACGGATCAATTTACGCTTCCGCGCCCTGATGGTGGGTTCAATGATCGTGTGCTGACGAGTTCATTCGCCTTCCAGAATCTCACCTCCCTTGCTTGGGGCAACTTCTGCATGGACCTGCGTCGTCCTGCGGCCAATGCACCAACCAAGTTCCGTGCGGCGCTTATTTGGTTCGAGGGTAGTTATCCTTTCAGCAGCGGAATCATTCCTCCTCCGTCTGCTGTAAAGACGGCTTGGACCAATACCTTCACCCTCACTTCGACGAATGCGTGGACCACGATGGATCTGCCATTCGTCAATGGCACTCCGCTGCCAGCTTTTGGTGAAGTGGCCAATGAGAAACTCGTGCTCATCGTTCATGCCTGGGATTCTGGAGGCGCGGGACCGACGGCAGCACTTGAGTATGACAATGTGATCATCAGCGGCACCGCGACCTGTGCTCCGGGATTGAGCTTGGGTAATCAGGTCTGGGGCGATACGAACAACAACGGCACCTTCGATGCTCCTGGTGAGACGGGCATTGGCAACCTTCAGGTGGAACTCTTGTCCGCAGCGGGAACCTCTCTGGTCCCTGCTGTGACGACCACGACGAATGCCAGTGGCAACTATCTCTTCAGCGATCTGCCTGAGGGCAGCTATCAGGTGAAGGTGACTCCCAATGTCTTCTTCCCCCTGGCATCGCCTGCGATGAACCTCGACAACGGTGTGGACAATGATAGCAACGGAATCCAGTCCGCCTCCGGCACACCTGCCATCAGTCCTGTGATCGTTCTCACGACGGGTGGTGAGCCTGGCAGTGCGGGTTCCACCCATGTGGAGAATACGATCGACTTTGGCTTCCGTCCTGCGGCTACGGATGACTTCGGTGACAACTCACTGCTTGCAACAGCGCAGGCTGTGAAGATGAGTGGACTGCGCATCGGTGGCACAGTGGACGCGGAATACACATCGCCTGCCAACAGCACGGCGACGGGTGATGACACCTCTGGACAGGACGATGAGGAACTCAGCCTGCCATCGTTCTTCGCGGGATCGGCTAACAACCTCAGCATCGAAGTCACCAACAGCACCGCTTCTGTGGCCTACTTGCGCGGATGGCTGGATCAGAATGGCGATGGAACACTGAGCCCTGGGGAACAGGTGATCAATGACTCGTTCGCGGCTACGATCGGCACGCTCACTCGCAGCTACTCGATCACGCCGACGATGGTGGGCAATGGACGTGGACTGCGTTTGACCATGACGACGAATGCTGCGGCGCTGAGTTCAGGTGCCGTGGGATCGGGCGAGGTGGAGGACTACCGCGTTGACATCATCTGCCCCACCATGACGATCACGCCGGGGGTGCTTGATGATGCGATCATTGGCCAGAACTACAATCAAGCCGTTGCCTTCAATGTCACAGGCGGTGTGGCTCCGTTCACCTGGCCCACACCCACGGGCATTCCTGCTGGAATGTCATGGAATGCGGGCACCCGGAAGATCACAGGCACACCTACCACAGTGGGCAACAACACTCTGAATCTCACCGTGACGGATGCGAATGGATGTGTCGGCAATCTGTCGATTCCGTTCAATGTTCAGTGCCCAACGATTGCGATCAACCCCACCACACTGCCGATTGCCTACACGGACACTCCTTACTACGCACAGCTCACGGCTTCGGGAGGTCTGGCACCTTACACATGGGCGGTCTCGGCGGGCATTTTGCCCGCAGGCATTACATTGAACTCTGCGACGGGTGAGATCTCAGGTGTGGCCCCCACAGATCCGATCAATATCCCAATCACGATTGAGGTGACGGACGCGCGTGGTTGCGTGGGGCAGAGCACTGGTCTGGCGTGTGTAGTATTCTCTCTCTCTATCGGCAATCACATCTGGCTCGATACGAACTGCAATGGCTGGTTCGATGGTGGGGAGTCTGGCGTCGCTGGACTGGCGGTGAGCCTCTATGACAAGGGCGCGGATGGCATTGCTTACAACGCAGACGACTTGCTGGTGAAGAACGCCACCACCGACTCCAGTGGTTATTACATTTTTGACAGCCTCGTTCCTGGGAACTTCTATGTGAAGTTCACGCCGCCTGCTGCCTATCCGCTCGTCACTCTCAATGGGGTGAACTTGGACAACGGCGTTGATTACGATAGCAATGCGATCCAGCCAGGTGGTGGCGGAACCGCAGTGCATAGTCCGGTTGTCAATCTTTCTCCTGGTGCTGAGCCGACCTCTGAGGATGGCAGTTCCGATACCGACCTGACGCTCGACTTCGGTCTGCGTCCTGGTTTCCGCATTGGTGATCTGGTGTGGGCTGATACCAATGACAACGGCCTGCGCGACGCGTCTGAAACAGGACTCTCGGGCGTCGCTGTCAGTTTGATGGCACCAGGGGCCAATGGAGCCATTGGCGGCGGTGATGATGTGGTGCTGCTGACCACCACCACCAACGCGGCTGGCAACTACTCATTCACACTTCCAGCCGCTGGCACCTTCTTCGTTCGAGTGACTCCCACCGTCGGATTTGAGGTGCCAAGTGCCGTCGTGGTCAATCTCGACAACGGGGTAAACAACGACAACAACGGAACGCAGCCGGGCGGACCGCTGACGCCGGTTTACAGCAATCTCTTTACGCTGGCGCAATGCACGGAACCTGGCAGCACGGGATCGACCAATGACGAATACTCCATCGACGTCGGTCTGGCACCCAGCACGCTCGGCATTGGCAACCTTGTCTTCCGTGATGACGACGGTGACAATGTGGCTGACATCGGCGAGGGGATCAATGGAGTGACCGTTCAGCTCTATCGTTCCAGCCAGACGCCGGGAGTGAGCACGCCGATTGCGATCACGACGACCGCAGGCGGCGGCTACTACCAGTTCATCAATCTGGCTCGTGGTCAGTATATCGTTCACATCCCAGCGGTGATGTTTGGCACGACGGGGCCAATGAAGGGCATGCTCAGCGTGGCAGGAGTGCAGACGGGTGCGGAAGATGACAATCT
This sequence comes from Verrucomicrobiota bacterium, assembly GCA_963204975.1. Taxonomy (GTDB): domain Bacteria; phylum Verrucomicrobiota; class Verrucomicrobiia; order Verrucomicrobiales; family Verrucomicrobiaceae; genus JAEUHN01. The sequence goes on from CAUJJC010000332.1 coordinate 7,329, forward strand.
GGGTGAGGACGGCCTTGATTCAGCCACTCCTGAAACGACGGGGATCAGCTCGCGAATCGTGTCTCTCGCCAATAACACGGCTCCTGTGGACAACAGCACAGAGACAGGGATGAACTTCGCCGATGATAATACGCTGCCGGGTGGTGACAGTGACAACGACTTCACTGTGGACCTGGGCTTCTACCGTTGGGTAGGTGTCGGAAACTTCGTGTTCTATGATGCCAATGGAGATGGCATGGCCTCAGCTTCTGAAGGTGTCGATGGAGTGCGAGTGGAATTGTATTCCAGCACGCAGACGCCAGGAGTGAGCACGCCGCTGGAGTGGACTACGACGGCCAACGGCGGCAAGTATCTCTTCAACAAACGGCCTCCAGGCATCTACCGCCTGCACATTCCGAAGACTCAGTTTGCTTCCAATGGTCCGCTCGCGGGCAAGTTGAGCATTGCTCAGGGATTGTTCGGTGATGATGACGTGGGTGAGGATGGTCTCAATGATACAAGTCCTCAAGATGAGGGTGTATCGTCTGCCGAACTGTTCCTCGTAGCTGGTGTGGCACCCACCGCGCAGAATGGTGAAACGGGGGTGGACAGCAACAGCGATGACAACACGGATGCGGCGATCAATCTGACTGTGGACTTTGGATTCCAAGACCCGACCTCTGTGGGCAATCTGGTGTATCACGATGCCAATGCGAATGGACATTTCGATAGCGGCGAGGGCGTCGATGATGTGTTGGTGCAAGTTTATCGTTCGGGGAATGTGGCGGGCGTTTCGCCGCCAGTGGCGCAGGTGACGACGATGAGCGGTGGACACTACAAGTTCGAAGGACTCGCAGGTGGCGACTACTTCATCCACCTGCCCAGCTCGAACTTCGAACCCAATGGGCCTCTCGAAGGATTGATCTCCATGTCAGGAACTGCGACAGCCAATTCTGACGACAACGTGGGTGAGGATGGACTGGATACCGCGTCTCCTGTCAACACGGGCATCAGCACAGCGGTCTTCACCTTGCTAGCTGGCAGCATGCCTGTGAACTCCAGCACTGAGAGCGGCTACTTGGCGACGGAGGATGATGCCAATCTCCAGGATGCCAACGGCAATATGACCATCGACCTCGGCCTCGTAGTGCCCGATCCCAATCGCGTAGGTGTGGGTAATGCCGTCTTCAACGACCTCAATGGCAATGGCCTCTTCAGCGAAGGCGAAGGCGTCGATGGCGTGACGGTGCAACTCTATAACACATCAAATACTCTCATCGCCACCACCACCACAGGCAGTGGCGGATGTTACTTGTTCAGCAATCTAGCGCCGGGCACTTACTATGTGAAGCTGCCGGCCTCCAACTGGACTGGTAACGGTGCCTTGAAAGGCCTTCTGCCAATCGCGGGACAAGGCGGCGATACGGGCCTGGATGACGATCTGGATGAGAATGGCGATGATCCTTCGAGCCCATCGACGACGGGTGTGCGCAGCACGAATTTCACACTCGCGGTCGGGGAGGAACCGACGAACTACGATAGTGAAATCGGCAAGAACACACTGATCGATGAGGGCTTGGATGAGAACTATGATCTTACGATCGACTTCGGCTTCTATGATCGCTGCGGGGTGGGTAATGTGGTCTTCGTGGATGCGAATGGAAACGGGAAGGCTGATAACAACGAAGGTGTGTCTGGCGTGACGGTGAAGGTCTTCCCGGCGGGAGCAGATCCGCGCTTCGATACCCCCATCGCGACCCAAGTCACAGAGACCACACGCAAGGGCTTCTTCCTGTTCCTTGATCTCAATCCAGGAGCCTACTTCCTGCACATTCCGGCGGCAATGTTCCAGTCAGGAGGTCCCTTGCTTGGCAAGGCCAGCATGACAGGAGTGGAAGCGACATCGGTGGATGACAACGTGGGTGAGAATGGCATTGATCCAGGTGACATCGCCGATGATGGCATTAGCACCGAAGTCTTTATCCTGCGTCCAGGCTCAATGCCTGGTGGAGCTACGGAAAGCGGTCTGTTTGGCACTGCGGATAATAACAGTCCGAATGGTATCAGCGGGTGGAACATCGATCTGACAAAGGACTTCGGCTTTGTCTCCAATGCCTGCATTGGAAACTTGGTGTTCAAGGATCTGGATCGCGATGGCAAGTTCACCAATGGCGTCGATGTCGGTGTGGATGGCGTGACGGTGCAGTTGTGGTCGGGCTCCACATTGAAGGATACGAAAGTGACCGCAGGCGGCGGGCTCTATGAGTTCTGTGCGCCACCGGGTTCCTACTCGATCAAGATTCCTGCGTCGATGTTCCTGCCTGGTGCTCCGTTGGCCAATCTCCAGGCCACGACGCTGGGCACCTTCATGGCCAGTGGTTCGACCACTGTCTGGCAGGATGACAATGGGGGGCAAGACGCCTCCGACAGCGGCAATCCGCTCACGAATGGTGCCGCCACTGGCACCTTTGCGACAGCGGTGAGCACCATGCCTGGACCGCAGACCGGCGAGACAGGTTTTGCGAGTGCGTCGGATGATCTGACGGAGACCGATGTGAACCTCACGATTGATCTTGGCTTCAAGCCATTGCCGCTCACGGCTGGCAATCTGGTGTTCCTTGATGCGAACGCGAACGGCAAGCGGGATGCTAATGAACTGGGTATCGCTGGCGTGACGGTGAAGCTCTTTGCAAACTCTGTCGATCCGGAAACCGGCACGCCCGCTGCGACGACCATCACCGGCACCGATGGAGCTTTCATGCTTCAAGCTTATGAGGAAGGGCAATACTTCATTCATGTGCCCAAGGCGATGTTCAACACAGGTGGTGCCTTGCTGGGCAAGAACTCCAGCCCTGGAGCAGGCTCGGGCACGTCCGACGACAACCTTGATGAGAACGGGCTCGATTCTGCCACACCGACGACCACAGGTGTGTCCACGGGACTGTTCAGCCTCGTCTATGGAGTTGCCCCTGTGGACTCTGGAACAGAGAGCGGATTCCTCGCTTCCGCAGATAATGCTGCCGATGCCAATGGCGATCTCACGCTGGACTTGGGTTTCCGTGTGCCGCCGCCTGGCACCCCGCTCGCTGGAAGAGTGCGGCGCGATCTGGATGGCGATGGCACTGCAACAGCAGCCGATGCACCGCTCGCAGGGGTAGAGGTAGCGGTCTATCTGGATGAGAATCAGAATGCGATCCTCGATCCAGATGAGAGTAACGCAGTGTTAACGACGCAGTCGTCCGCTGATGGCTCTTACCTGTTCGAGGGGCTGGTGCCAGATGCCTATGTCGTGCAAGCTCAGCCTCTACCGGGCTCTCTAGCGATTGCAGATTCCGATGGTGGCTCGCCAGAGCAGACGAGTGTGGTGCTCGGTGCGCGGCCCGTGACGTATATCGACTTCCTACAATGCCCATGCCCTGACACCTTTGCGCAGTGGCAGTCGCAGCATGACCTCGGCGAGGAAGCTGGTGCATCGGATGATCCTGATGGTGACGGGCTCGATAACCTGACTGAATACGCTTTGGGCTCTGATCCTCGGCGAGGAGTCCGTTCGGCTTCGGCATTCCGACTGGAGGGCACTGATGGTATTGATGCTGTGTTGCGCCGTCCGGTGCAGGGGCATCAAGATCTGAGGTATGCCATTGAAGGAAGCCGAGACATGGCCGTGTGGACGAAACTCACCGTGGTCAGCACCTCAACCATTGAGGGTAATGAAGAGATGCTCCGCTACTCGTCGATCTCACACGAGGCTATCTTCCAGGCTCAGGGCCGTGGTTTTGTCCGCCTGCGGATTGAGCGTGATGGCGATCTCGATGGCGTGGCCGAAGATGTCTCGTTTAGTCCGGTGCAAGGTTTTGCCCTCCGCACGTTCGGTGCCGAGCAGACCACGTTCTCCATGCCGTTGCTGCGTGATGCATTGTATTCGGGACGAATCACATCCGTTAACGATCTCGCGCTTGGGATCTCCGATGCCGAGGGGCTGAAGGCTACGCTGGGGACTCATCGCGAGTGCTTTGTGGAGATCGTGAGCGGCCCGATGGCCGGGCATTGCTTCGATCTCGACGAGATGACCACCACGGACACACAGCTCGTCATCGAACAATCGAACTCACGCAACACAGCTTCGTCATTCAGCACAGACCTCGAAGGTTCACGAGTGGTGGTGCGGGCGCATTGGTCACTGGGGGATCTCATGCCCGCCTCCCGCTTCCATGGCACTGGTTCCGCCAGCACTGCTGATCGCGTGCTGTTCTTTGAGAATGGAGCCTATGTGGTGACGTGGTTGTTGGCGACCCAGGATGGATCGAAGTGGGTTCGCACGGCGGATTCCACCTTTGCCGACATGGGACGTGCTCGCGTGGTTACGGCGGCAGAGGGTTGCTTCGTCCAGGCTCGTGGAGGTTCGGTGACTGTGCCGCTCGTGGGTGAAGTGCGAATGACTCCGATCATGCGCAAAACGGTCAGTGCTATGAATCTCGGCGGCACGGGGTCAGCGCTTCCGCAGGCTCCAGGAAACCTCAACCACACACGCGTAGGAGACACGATGCGCCTCTGGACGGCAGATGCCATCCCAGGGGCCACCGCGTTCGAAGCATTCACTCGCAGTCCGGCGGGCTGGACGCGAGATGCAGATCAGACGCCTGTGGATTCAGCGACTATCTTGGTTCCCTTCCGCGCATTCTTCCTCGCCCCTCCCGCACCCGAAGTGGGGGTTAAGCCTTGAGGTGGCGATGGGTGGGGGGGATAATTTGTTAGGCCGGATTTGCGCTGATGGAAGTTCTTGAACGACTGACTGAACCTTGCCAAAACTAACAATTCTTTCTCGGCGATTTGCCTTCGAGACATCATTCGCGGACACCGGCTGTGTTCCAATGAGTGATCAGCGGAGGCAACGATGCCGATGGTGAAAGATGGAATCTGCACTCATGGATTGAGACCGCCGATCCACGGAGCCTTGGCTTGTATATTGACCGAACATCAACACAACATCACTTCGCCACCGCTGCGGTCTGCTGTTTTTGATATTCCAGCATCAGGGCGACTTCCTGGCCTGGCTCGGTCGAAAGAATGGCGGTGATGAGAGGTGAGAGCTGGAAAGGCACAGTGCCGCCGTAACGGAGGAACCGTTCTAGGTCAGCGCGAGCTACAGAGAGGCCTGGGTGGTCGATCTCGGCAAAGGTGATGAGGCGAGCGCTGAGTTCAGAACCCGTGAAAGGGTAGGGTGTGCCCCAGGCCTCTATGGCGAACAGACGTTCTTTTGGGCTGAGGCTGTCGGCAAGATGGGTGAGGAGCTTGTTGCGTGTCTCGCTGTAGTAGCCCTCCTCAAACGGCGTGCGCAGAGCCTCAAAGAGAATGCGGGCGATGCGTTGGTTGCGGGGAGCCTCTCGGGTGGCCATGTGGTTAAGCCGTTGTTTGATCAACTGGACGAGCCTCCAGTCAAGCCATGGGGAGCGCCGCATGGCTGTGAGAGCGTCGCAAAGTGCTTGTGCTTCCAGGTCTGGTTTGCCTGCGGTGGATAAGCTCATGGCGGTGAGGGCCAGACGCGTATCGGGCAGATACTTGTCGAGAGTCTCGGCAGCAGCGGCAGCCCGAGGATCGCCTGTGAGAGCTGTAGCGATAGCAAAAGTGAGGTGCTCGCTGATGGTGTGTGGCGTGCGGTTGCCCATGAGGTTGAGATAACCGCTGTAGTCTTCAGCATTGGCGTAGGCATCGACTTCCTTTTTGGCACGGAGCGCACCAGCGGCTTCTCCGGCATGATGGATGATGAGGTCGATCAGGTCGGCCCGTTCGCTGAACGTTTCGCAGCGCTCATAGGCCAGCCTTTGCTTGTCGAGATCACCGTTGAGGAAGGGGATGTCGAGCTTGCGCGTAGCGGCTACGTTGAAGATATGGCGCAGGGGTTCTTCGAGGGTTCTTCCCATGTTCTGTGCAGAGGCGAACTCGAGGATGTTGCGGTCATCGGTGTTTACCTTTGAGGTTTCGAGCGCCACCAAACGTGAATAGAGCGCATTCGCCAAGCAGCGGCTGAAGAAGCCTTCAGCAGTGTTGGTATGCCAGAGCCGTGCGCAGGCTTCGCCATAGATCGGTTGCTGAAGGCGCTGGCGAACGAGCGCTAGATCCCAGGGTGTAGCCTGCGGCGAACACACAAAGAGGAAGTCGGAACCGTGGGTATTCCAGACCTCCACTTTCTCAAACTCGGAGCACAGCGTGCTGATGATCAGCTTGATAGTTTCGGGGTCTGTCTCATAGCCCTGCAACCACTGGCAGAAAATGCCATCGGGAGCGAGCCGACGCTTGGCGCTTTGGTAGAACTCCTGGGTGTAGAGATTGGCGACTCCTGCCCGGTAGGGATTGGATGGCTCGGAAGCAATCAAGTCATAGACCATGCCTTGTGATTGCAGCACCTCGCGTCCGTCACTGACCACGAGCCGCACCTTGGGATTGTCCAAAGCGCAGCGATTTACGCTGCTGAACTCACGGGCAATATCGGACGCGCGTGATTCGATCTCGATGGCATCCACACGGTTGACCGAGGGCAATGCTGCCAGCCACCCGGCAGTGGAGCCGGTGCCAAGCCCGACCACGCAGCAGTTTCTCACTTCTCGTGGATGAACGATGGCACCTACGAGGCCAAACATCACCTGGGTGGCAGCATCTCCGAGAGCGGAGCCGTCGGATTTGCCATTGGTGAGAAATGTGTGCTGATCCTGGCCAACCATGACAGCCACATTGGCGTCGCGTCCATCGAAGGCCTTCACCATCAGGCGTCGCGTATTGCGAGTCCATTGTTCCAAGGAGAGCGAGTCCTTGGGATAGTCTGGCAGTCGTCCGTAGCCGATAGGTGACTGCAACCAAGCAGCGGTAGGGCCGGTGGCTAGAATGGCCATCGCTGCGCATGTGCCGAGCCCGATAAGCGAGGTCAATGAGGCTGCTGTGCGAGGCTCGCCATGACGACGCCCAAGGAGGAATGAAAGGGCCGACATACCTCCGATCAGGACTGCCACGATGATCCAGGTGGTGCGCGCCGAAAGCAGCGGCACCAGCACAAAACCTCCCAGCAACGAGCCCGAAATGGAGCCCACCGTGTTCCAGAAATAGGCGCGGCCAAGCTGGCGGCCCACCCCTGCATTGCCCCGGCCAAGCAGCGAGACGAGCAAGGGGAACTGAATGCCTGACAACAGCGCTGGCATAAAAATTAGCAAGGCAATTATGGCAAACCATCCGGCTGCTAGAGGAGCAAAGCCGAAGCCGCGGAGTGATTCATTGATGACCAGGGCTCCATAACTCACCCGGTCGCCCAGCGCGTAGGGCAGCAACACGAAGAAGGCCTGCATGGCTGAGATCAAGGTAAAGCCGCTGAGCCGGGGTTCCATCTGCTTGAGCAATAACGAATAGATCACTCCGCCCAGTCCAATTCCGGCAAGCACGACGCAAAGAATCAATCCAAAGCCATAGACCGTGCTACCCAGCAGAGGCGTGGCGACTCGATACCAGACCAGCTCAGCAACGAAGAAGGTGAAACCACTGAGAAAAGCCGCCATCAGAACGAACCAGCCAGGTGCATTGGCTTTGACCTCAGTCTCGAAGACTGAGGAAGCGTCCGTTTTGTCGGGGGTAGTTTTTTGTTCGGTTAATCGTGATAGCACTCCGGCGATCACGGCGATCAAGGCATTGGCCAGGACGGCGATCATGAGAGTGGAGCGGTTGCCTAGCGTTGGTAGCATAGCGAAGGTGCCCAGGCCTGCGCCTGTGAGCGCGCCTGCCACATTGATGCCGTAGAACAGGGCGGTGTCCGAGCGGCGGTCGTCATCCCGCCGTTGAGCAAACTTCATCGCCACGGGCAACGTGCCGCCCATGAGAAAGCACGGCAGACCAAGCACGAGACCTGTGACGGCAATCTGTAGCACCGTTGCCCAGAATAGTCCCAGCGAGTCCGCGCCTCCCGTCGAAGCATAGATGCTGCGGGCCTTCTCAAGCAGAAAGGGCGTGAGACAGGCTCCAAGCGCGATTCCGGCTTCGAGAAAGGCGTAGAACTTCAATGGTGAATGAGTCCGCTCAGCGCGTGATCCAAACCATGCACCGCCAAATCCAAGGCCCGCCATGAACACTGCAAGCACCGCCGAGGCCGCAGGAGCGGCACCTCCAAAAATCAGCCGAAACTCGCGGAGCCAGACGCTTTGGTAGATCAGCGAACAGAGGCCGGATCCGAAAAGAACGAGTCCGAGCACCACCGGAGTAAACCATGGGCGAGAGACGGGAGAGGAGGAAGTTGGCATAATGGTTGATATATAAAATATCATAATTATAAAGACGGGTCAACAAAGGGGTGGAAAACAAACTTTTCCTCAGTGCCACCTCCGGCTCCAGATTTGCAGGTCGGCCGCCTTGGGTCGGAAGGTCAATGGATGTCGTGTCGCTCGCGAAAGCACCGTGTGCTGAGTAGAGATTCCAGAGGTCCTAGGCTCGGCGCGTGAAGGGTGTATGTCCCATCAGCAGCGTAGCATCCGCGACGATCTGCGCGGCGCGCTGGAGCACCCGAGTAAAGCAGGCTTGGAGAAATTGAATAGGATGCTGTTACTGTGGAGTCGATGAGGCGTTAGTTGAGGGAGTCATGAACAAAGACAAAACCTTCCTCAGTGTCCTGGTCGCGTTGATCGTGCTTTCGATCATCTTCTTCATTGTGGAGCGCTTGATTGGGCGGGTGACGGGCGGAGGGCGGAATCAGCCCATCATCAGGAAAGGATGGTGGACAGATGTGGTCTATTGGTTTGCGACCGTCCTGCTGACCAAGCCGATGGTGCGGATCGTTTTGATTTTGCCGCTGGGGTTGCTCATTCTCGCGAACGTGACTTCCAAGGACCTCCTGCAGGCGGGCGACTACAAGGGCTATGGTCCGCTGAGCCGTCAGCCGCTGTGGTTACAGGCGGTGCAAATTTATGCGCTCGTCGATTTCATCAGCTATTGGACGCATCGTTTGTTTCATCGCGGCCGCTGGTGGCCCTTCCATGCGGTGCATCACAGCTCTGAGGAACTCGACTGGCTGGCCAGCGTGCGGGTGCATCCAGTCAATGATTTGATCAACAAGCTGGCGCAAGCTGTGCCAGTGCTCCTCATGGGCTACAATCCCATGGTGACGCTGAGCACCGCACCCGTGCTGACGTTTTATGCCATCCTGCTCCACGCGAATGTGAACTGGGACTTCGGTCCGCTGCGCAGTGTGATTGCGACGCCGGTGTTCCATCGCTGGCATCACTCGAAGGAGCGCGAGGCCTGGGACAAGAACTTCGCCGGGCTGCTGCCGGTCTGGGACATCCTGTTCGGCACTTACTACATGCCGAAGGGACGCTATCCTGAAAACTTCGGCATCCACGATGAGATGCCAAAGGGATTCCTCGGGCAGATGTGGAGGCCGTTTGTGTGGGCCTTCGGAAGGAGGTTGTAGGCGGAGTTTGCGAGTTAGGTTTCGAAGTTGATAAAGTCGAGGTTGCGGGCCTGAAGGGTGCTGGTGCTCAGATCGGGCATGAAGCGCAGAAGGTTGGGGAAGACGCTGGTGAGCTGGCTGTCGCTCACGCCGAACCATTTGGCAATCAGTGCGGCCTTTTGATCGACGGAGGTGGAAGGGATCCAGCGTCCTCGATTGCCGGTGCAGTCGATGCCGCCGTTGACGGTGAGTTCGGGGAATTGACCAAGGATTTGCTTACCCTTGACGGCACCGCCGCAGACGAGGCTGTGGCCGCCCCAGGCGTGGTCGGAGCCGCCCGTGGCATCGTTCTTGTTCGGTGTGAGGGTGCGGTTGAAGTCGCTTGCAGAGAAGAGCATGACGTTGTTCCACATGCCGATGGAGACCATCGCATCGCGGAAGGCTCGGATGCTTCGACTGAGATTGTTGACCAAGCCGTAGTGCCCGGCATTGGCGTTGCCATTGGGAATCTGTGAGGTGTGGGTGTCCCAGCCGCCGACTTGAACGAAGAAGATCTGGCGCTTGTTGTTCAACTGGGAGCGACCTGCGATCATGCGAGCGACGACCTTGAGTTGGTTGGAGAGGTCTGTCTGGGCGAAGCCGCCAGGGAACCAGTTGCTCCAGTGGACGTCGAGAGTGGGATTGGGCGCGGCGGTTTGTGCGAGCGCGGTGCCGACGAGGCCTTCGGTGTTGCGCGCACTCTTGGGAGTCGCGGCATACTCGTTGTCAAACAAGCTGGCGTGCGAGGCGGCCATGATCTGCTCCAGCGCGCGGAATCTCCAGCCAGCCGTGGTGTTCTGGTAGTTGGTATTGGCCAATGGATCGAGTCCAGCGGCCAGTGCTGCCGAGGGGCTGTATTTGCCTGCACCGGGGCTGCTCAGATTGGAAAAATCGGGACGCAGCGCGGTATTGCGCAAAGCCCCACCATACGAGGTGGAGGGACTGCCTCCGCTGAAGCCAGTGAGCGCGGTGATCGCACCGCCACTGCTCATGAAGTAGGGCTGCTCAAAGCCGCCGACGAGGAAGCTATTGGCACCGGCGATGGACACCGAGACGCCGAGATCGCCGTTGTTCATGGTGCGCACGATGTCCGCAACGCGACCGCCCCAGCCGTTGACGAAAGGTTTGTCAGGAAGGGAAGACTGCCATTGCACCTGCTGATCGGAGTGGGAGAAAAGCTGTGGCGGCTTGGTGCTGGCGGGCAAGGTGTTGAAGTTGGAACGCGTGATCTGCTGCGTGCCGATGAGGGTGCCGATGTTCGCAAAGAAGGACAACTCTCCGAGATCAAACAGGCTCTTCAATGGATAGGCACCCGGATGCACTGCCATCGTGCCATTGGTATAGCCAGGGCGGTTCAGGGGATCGAACTGGCTGGTGCCGCCAACGGTAGCGTTGATTGGGTTCAGCCTTGAACTTACCGGATCGACAGTGACTGCGCTGCCGTTGAAGTAGCCGTTATTGGCAGCGGGCGTGTAGTCGAATGAGGTATCAGGAACACTGAGCACACCACGTCCTAATGCATAGTCCGCCCGTGCAGTGCTGGTGGTGCCCGCAGGGATGAGGAGGTTGTTGGAGTCATTGCCGCCGTTGAGGAAAAGGCAGACGAGTGCTTTGTAGTCCTCGCCTCCTGATTGAGCGGCTGCGGCACCCGTGAGCTTGAGCTGCGTGAGCGTGTTGACCAGACTGGTGATGCCCAGGCTGGCACAACTCGTCTGGAGCATGAAGTCGCGACGGTTCGGCTTGGAGCGATTCTCGGTTTTACGCAGAAGTAAGTTCATAGAGGCAAAGGGATGGGTTCAGGCTGCGTCGGACTAGATTAGTGATTGGTGAAGGCATTAGCACCCACGGTCATGAGGTAGGCGGCCCAGCGAATGCGGTCGCGAACGTCGGTCTCAAAGGTGCTCGTTGGTGGGGACTTGGGATTGTAGGCCACCTCGGCGGCGTAGCGCGTGGTCGCTGGGCTGCCGGAGCCGCCGCTGTGGCGGTAAATGGCATCCATGACGGCCTGACGAGGATTGAAGGGCGGCATCGGGGTGGGACTTGGCTTGTTAGGTTCGACAAGGATCGGCCACTGGGCCTTGAGGTAGCCATTGCTGAACCAGAGATCCATCTTGTCGATCACCGTCTTGGTCGCCAGCCAGTGCGCGTTCTGGATGTTGGCCAGATCGGTAGCGTTGGTGCTGGTGGCGAGTGAGGAGGGAATGGTGCCATAGACGGAGGTGAGGTGACTATAGAAGGTGCTGCGGTAGAGGAGGATCGGCTCCACGTAATCGAGCACGATATTGTCACGCTGATTGCTGCTGCCCTGGTCGTTGGTGAAGTAGCCTTGAGTCTTGCCAATCTGGGGCGGGGGAACGTAGAACGAAGGTGGGTAGAGGGAGATCGTGACCGTGGTGGGTGCGCCAGTGGAGTCCACCGGAGGCTGGTTCAGCTTGATCAAGATCGAGTCATTCGCTCCGCCTTCGGTGATCACTGTATCGGTGCCGCCCACGGGGGTGATGTCGATGCTAGACACATCATTGTCCCAGATCTGGGCCGTGTGTGTGGGAATGCTCATGTTGTTCCAGAGCGGATCGGTGCTCGCGAGGCTGTGGGTAACGATGCCATTGTGCGTGACGGCTTCTGCGGTCGTGTCATCTACGGCAGTGAGCGTGATCGTCTGCGGCACGTTCCAAGGTGTTGCTCCGGCGCTGTTGGTGAAGGTCAAGGTGGAGGTGCTCGCGGTGGTCTGCGCATCTGGGGTGATCGTTACCACCACATCGGCGGCGGGCTCGCTGTTCAGGCTGATCGTGTAGGTGTCGGTCACGCCATTCTCGGTGAGAACGGTGCTGGCGCCCGAGGCTAGCACGTTCACACTGGGGCCATCATTGTCATAGACGCTGCTGGTCACTGGCGAGACAGCCTTGCCATCGAAGAAGGGATCAGCACTTGCGACCGTGGCCGTCACCTGTCCCCAGTGCAGGATCGGCTCCATCGTGAAATCGTCCACGCTGCGCACCGTGACGGTCTGGGCCACATTGAAGGTGCCTGTGCCTGTCGCTCCAGGAATGAAGGTGAGAGTGCTCGGCGTGACAGTGACCTGGCTGTTGGGCGTGAAGGTGATGACCACGTTCGCAGTTGGCTGCTGGCTGAGCACGACGGTGAAGGTGTCGGAGTTCGTGCTGGTGCCATTCACAGTGGCACCACTTTCCGTCAGGCTCGTCGCGTTGCTGCTTTCGGTGATGCGGACGACGTTGGCGGCGACGGTGTTGTCGTTGTCCGAGATGATCCCGGTGACGACGGGGAGATTCGTCAAGGCGACATACTCCGCAGCACTCGCACCCGTGATGGTGTGCGTGATGGGGGACAGGTGACGGAGTTCCGCCACGGTGTCGTTGAACGGTAGCACGGTCACGGTTTGTGCCGTGGCCCAGTTCGCAGGCGTGAAATTCAGGGTGACGCTGGCGAGTGTGGGCGTGCCGGACTTGCTGACCAGGAGTTGCGTTCCACCATCGACGACCACATCCACATTGGCCGTGGGGGCTTGCGTGAGCACCACGGTGTAGCTGTCGGTCGTGGAACTGCCTTCGGTCACGGCCGTCGTGCCGCTACTTTCGACGATGCTAATGCCGGGGCTGTCATTGTCCGTCACTTGCACAATCACAGGTGGAGCGATGGCTCCATTGTAGTAGCTATCGGTGCTCGCGATGTTGAAGTTCACGATGCCGGTGTGATTTGTGGGATCGAGCACCAGATCATTGACTGCGGTGACGGTCACGGTTTGCGCCGCATTGTAGGCACCTGCGCCGCTGGTGGCACTGGTGAAGGTGAGCACACTGGGGCTCACAGAGATCTGATCATTCGTGTTGAGCGTCACGGTCACGGTGGTGCCTGTGGCGGGGGCTCGCGGCAGGACCACGGTGAAGGTATCCTGGGCCGCCGGTGTGCCGCCCGTGCCTGCGGCACCGCCTTCTTTGACCTGGGTGAAGATGTTCGTCTGGGCGATCGTCAGCGCGGGATCATTGTCATCGACCGTGACCACCACGTAGGGCGTGCTGCTCAGGTTGTAAGTCGGGTCCGTGCTCGCGATGTCGTGACGGATCGTTGCCGTGCCGCGAGTCTCGGCGCTGCCATCGTTGGTGGTCGAGACAGTCACGACCACGGGTGTGTTCCAATTCGAGTCCGTGAAGGTGAAGGGACCCGCAGGTGTAACTTGGATACCAGTGGAGCTGGGCGTGAGCGTTACGGTGGTGGTGGTGCCCGCATCGGGGCGGCGACCGAGTGCGAGGGTGTAGGTATCGTTGGTGCCGTTCTCATTCACCAAGGTGGAGCCATTGCTCTCGGTGACGATCAGGCGGGCATCGTCATTGTCCAGGACCGTGGCCGTGATGGTCGGGGCCGTGGAGCCATTGTAGTTCGTCCCGGACGAGGTGGAGTAGGCGATCATGTTGCGCACCAGCACACCTTCATTGAGGTAGTCATCAAGGGCCGTGACCGTAACGGTTTGGTCCACGCTCCAGAGGTTGTCTGCGGCTCCCGTGGGATTGAAAACGAGCTGTGACGGAGTGAACTTGAGTCCATCGCCGCCAAGGGTGACGCTCACCTGCGCATTCGGATTCGAGCGCAGGCGAACGGTGACCGTGTCGCCGAACTCGCCTTCCATCACGCGCGTCTCAGTGCCGCTATGGGCGAAGATGATCGAGTTGTCGTCATCCGCGATGGTTGCCACCACCTGCTGAATAGGCAGGGTCGTGGGATAGCCGCCCGCCGTGGTCGAGGAGATCGTGTGCGTCACAGTGCCTGTGTGTGGGCCTTCGCTGGTGGTGTCGTTGTTGCCGCGCAGGTAGATCGTCTGCGGCACATTCCATCCGCTCGTGGTGCCCGAGAGCGCCTGGCCTGTGGTCGCGGTGAAGGTGCGCGTGGTGGCACTGGTGGTGAAGGTAGTGCCCGAGGTATAGATACCGATCTGGCTGGGTGTGAGATTGATCACCACATTGGAAGTGGGCTGCTTGGTCAGCACAATGGTGTAACTGTCCAGGCCAGTGGCGAGCGGGGAGAGCGTGGTAGAGTTCGTCTCGGCCAGTTCCGTGGTGCCGCCGCTCTGGGTGATCAGCACCCCGTAGGCGTTGTCATTGTCCACCACGCTGGCGAGCAATGCTGGAGTCACCACGCCATCGAAATTCGCTGCCGTGCTGTTCGTGGTGATCGAGATCGACTCATTGCCCGTGCCGCTGTCTTCCACGTCGGAGTCGTCGGTGGCCGTGACGACGACGGATTGCGGGACGTTCCATGTCGTGTTGTCAAAGGTGAGTGTGCTCGGCGTGACGGAGGCCTCACCATTTTGAGGAGTCAGCGTGACGGTGACGGTGCTCCCGACGGCGGGCGGGCAACTGAGCGAAATCAGCACATCGTCCGTCAGTCCACCTTCCTGCACCCAGGTATTGCCACCCGGCTGCGTCACGATGAGAGATTCGTTCTTCTTCTCATTGTCCACGAAGGTGATGGGCACCACAGGTGTGGCCACACCGGAGTAGCCGACCGCTGAACCGCTCACCGCGAAGCGCACGGAGGCAGCAGCGATCTGGTCAATTTTCTGATCGTTCACCGGCACGAGGGTCAAGGTGATGCCCGTGTTCCAGTTGGTCGAATTCAGCACGATAGAGGCGGGCCAGCCCATGAGGGTGGTGCCACCATTGGTGGAGAAGCGCGCGGCCGGTGTTGCCCAGCCATTGCGGAAGACGAAGTCGGCCCCAGTGGTTCCCGGGGTGCTGCTCATGCCCGCGAGCGTCATCCAGGTGTAGGTATAAAGGAAGTTCACCTTCGAGACCTCGCCCGCTTCCGTGCTGATTTGAAGCTCGGGAGCATACAGACCATTCTGGGCAAAACGACCTGCGGGCTGGAAATCAGGCAAGAACCAATTGAAGACACTCGGGGCATCCTGCGGCGACTGGCCAAGGCTGCTGCGGAGACTGTTGATGCGGAAACGAAACGGGCCATCGGGCCAGCCTACAGGCTTCGAAGGCGGGCTGAGGTTCAGCGAGTTGAACTTGCTCAGTTCACTCGCTGGATAACCAGAAGTCATTGGGGCATCAAGATCGGAGAAGTTCGTCTGCATGTCGCGCAGATTGGAAACCGATGCGCCCGAGTAGGCGCGGAACTGGCGCAGGATGCTGGCGAAGTGAACCAGCGGCTCCTTCACCTTGCCATGTGAGATCAGGCCATCGGCCAATGCGAGAGAGCGCGCCTCGTGGTCGAGGAGGATTGCCTTTACCACCGGGCCGAGCAGGCCATTGCCATTACGGAAGGCCTGCTGCACACGGTAGATGTAGCCCGCGCTAGGGTTTGATGTGACGAGGCGCTGGATCAGCCAGCGGGAGATATTGACCGGCGTATTCGTGTGGCCGGGGCTGGACTGCGTGCCTGCGCCGTAGGTGGAGTCTGAGGCCACACCTGCGAGCGCATCATGTGCTTTGCTCACTTCCTCGGCTGCCTTGGCGTGGGTTTCGGCATCGGTCTTGCCCGTGGGGTCCCAGACCGGGATCTCAAGCTGGCCGTGCTTGCCGGCGAGAAGGCGCTTGGACAATCCGGGCACCGCCACCTGCACCGGCGGGGTCTGAGTGGTGTCGAGGTAGGTGTAGGTGTTGTAGTCGTGGTAGATCGTGGAGTTGATGCGTCCAATGACCTTCATCGGCGTGGTCCATGGGGCAGGCCAGAAGAGATGGCCATCCTGGCGACCGAACCATGTATAAGCACTGCTGGCTCCATTGGAATAAACAGTTGGAGAGACCTGCTGTGTCGAGTTATTGACCGCCCCATATTGTCCTAGTGCCTGAGTCGTGGCATTGCCATGCCGCGCGCCATGCGAAAAGCCGGTGAAGACACGAGCCAGCTCCGTGATGTCGTTGTTATCATAGGTCGCGATCGGCAGACCCTCGGGGCTCAGTTGCAGCGAGCCATCGGGATGCCGCAGCACTAGGCCAATGGAGAAAAGCTGCATGAATTCGCGGGCATAGTTTTCATCCGGGCTGATGATGATCCCGCCACCCGCATCGTAGCGTGCGCGGTTGGACACACTCGTGAGATAGACGCCCATCATCGGGTGCATGGACACATTCTCTAGCAGCGTGCGATACTTGCCGAAGGCTCCGGCGGCGATCATGTCCCAGTAGTTCGCTGCACCGTAGGCGCGGGAGTTGACTGTAGCATCACGTTCGGAGATTACACAGATCTCATGCAGGGCCTGGGCCACGCGCTGGCGCACATGGTCCTTGCTCTGGGTAATGACGGTCCACCATTCGCGACGCTTGTTGGGCGAGTCACCATTGGCACCAGGGTAGTTCTGGCCGGGATCGTTGGTGTTGGGATTGCCGGTGTTACCCGTGGGCATTCCGTTCACGAAGGTCACACCGATGGAGCCGCCATTGAGCTGCGGATCGCTGTTGTAAGTGATGGGCTTGTTGCCGCGCAGGGCGAACTCCTCCATGTCCGCCGCCATCACCAGCTTTTGCAGGCTGATCGGCGGCGATTGGGAGGGGTCGATTTGCTTGTCCAGCCAATTGCTCAGACCATCCAAGTAGGTGCCGCCGCCCGTGATCGCGGCATCGCACTCCGCGCGGATCTCCGTGTAGAGCGCCGTGGTGCCGCCGAAGGTGGCCTGCGACATGAACCGCCAGATCTCACGCTCCAGCGCATCGCCCGTGGGCACTGGCCAAGTGGTATCACCGAGGGCAGGGGAATTGAGATCCTCGCGACCGCTGTCGAAGTCCGTCGAGCCATTCGCCTTGTTGAAGTAACCCCAGATTTCCTTCACCGGGTTGTTCGCCGTGGTGATCGACACATAGAGGCGCCCCTCCTTCAGTGCATTGAGCATCGCCTGATCCGTCAGCTCCGTCTGCGCCGCGCGGATGTTCCAGTTCGCCCCGCTCACCTGACCCAGCGGCAGCGGTAGCACCTCCAGATCATTGCCCACGCGGATGTAGGCCGTGTTTTGCTCCGAAGACAGGTTGTTGAAGACGATGCCGATGGAGGCCTTGGTGTTGTCGCCCTCGACCAGCGCCGTGGCATAGCCGCTCGCAGTGGAGACCACGTCCGCCTCACGACCGAGGAAGGCCACGTAGAGCTGGCGGTTGGCGGGGTTGGTGCCGTCCGCGTCCTTGATATTCACCGTTGTCTGAGGGCAGGGGAAGCCGTCCGGCACACCAGGCAATTTCAAGCACACCTTCAGAGCCTCGGGCACTTCCAAGTTCGTGTCTGGCACGGGCGCGATGCGCGCCACCTCGTAAGGCGTCGCAATGCCCTCATTGGCAGGCAGAGTTACCGTATTAGTGGCGATGTCGGCCACGTTCTTGATGATGAAATCGGAACTGTCAGCGTTGCTCTTCGTGCCTGAGGTGGCACCGGGAGCGGTGTCCAGCGAAACGGTCAGCGCCATCGTCCCTACCGTGCGCTTCAGCTTCACCGTTGCGGGCACGCCTTCTTTCTCCAGCGCATCCGGCGTGCCGGGCGTGATCGTGAGGGACATGAGGGAACGCAGCGTATCGAGATCGCTCGCCGTGCCGCCTGAGGCATTCGTGGCACTTGATGCAGAGGCGATGTCCGTGCCCACCTTGTTTTCCGCCCAGTCCGAGACTCCATCACTGTCCGTGTCGAGGTCCTTCGACTCCAGCCGGTAGAACTTGCTGCTGCCCGCCGGGCGCGAGAACAGGATCGTATCCGAGCCATCCGCCGTGACATCCTTCGCGGCCCCGCCAACCTCCGTCCAGGCCGAGCCCGACTCGCCAGGGGCTGGACCCGCTGGTGTGTCCGACTGCCAGACCTGGTAGCGCTTGCCCTTTTTCCCATCGTAAGTCATCACCACATTGCTGCCGCTAATCGCCATGTTCCCCACCATCAGGCAATCCCCAGCCTGGCGCGGGTTGCTGCCCGCCACGCATTCGACGAAGTTTGAGCAGCCGTCATTGTCCTCGTCATCGCCCGGTGTCAGCCCCCACGCGTTGTAAACGGCCTGCCACACATCATCCAGTCCATCGGGAGCACCTTGACCAGGACCGGTCGAGTAGTCGTCGATCACTGCGTGAGCCGGGACAGCGGCGAGCAGCAGAGAGAGGGCAGCGAGCGCAAGGGAACGGGCAGCTTTGGTCATGGGGAGTGATCGGGTTGGAGCGAAGGGTAGGTTGGGAAAGAGGGAGAGGCGAGGCCTCCATCGAGCGTGCGGGGTAAGGCCGAGGAACCGAGGCGTAGGAAGCGCATTCGTTTGAATCCTCAGGAGCAAGGCGCTGAAATCAGCATGAAACATCAGCAGGAAACCAAGCTCCCACAGGCCTCCTGATCGCGTAAGATGAACTGCCGTTGCAGCATCGAATCTCAGGCGAACCAAGAAAGGCGTGGGAGCAAATTCAGCCCGTTGGGGAGGTCGGGAGACAGAGCGGTCCGAATTTCGAAGAGGCTAGCCAAAATGCCCCCACAGGGTCAAGACAATATCCGCACAGGTTCGCCGCAAAATCTGGGAATTAGGTTCAAATGAACGCGATCAGTGGTTTGTGGCTGCTGAGTGGGCTCGCGTGTGTCCTTGGCCCAGGAGGGCGAAAATGAAACCGGGAATCTGGCATGATGCCTGCTTACCTCCTGCGTATCGTCAGTTCCAACCATCTGGCGAATCCAACCAAAGATGATCCAATCGCTCTCGCGCTCCGGGGGCCGGACTGCCACTGCTTATGCAGGGGCCGCCGGTCTGTTTTTGTTGTCCTCATCTCCTGCTCGCGCAGCTGATGCCTCCACCATCAACAGCGGCGACACGGCCTGGCTGTTGGTCTCCACAGCCCTCGTGCTGTTCATGATGATACCTGGGCTGGCCATGTTTTACGCCGGGCTGGTGCGGTCGAAGAACGTGCTCTCGATCTTCATGCAGTGCTTCGCGCTTACTGCCGTGCTCAGTCTTGTCTGGCTGGTTTGCGGCTACTCGCTGAGCTTCTCCGATGGCAATGCTTTCATCGGCGGGCTGTCGAATGCATTCCTCAATGGCATCACGCCGGACACCGTGCGCAGCGACTGCAAGACCATCCCGCAGCTCCTGCACTTTGCCTACCAGATGATGTTCTTCCTCATCACGCCCGGCCTCTTCATCGGTGCCTTCGCCGAGCGCATGAAGTTCAAGGCCGTCATGATCTTTTCCGTGCTCTGGAGCCTCCTCGTCTATGTGCCCTGCTGCTACGGCGTCTGGCACAAGGCGGGTGAATTTCTCGGCCTCACCGGCGTGATCGATCTCGCGGGTGGCATCGTCGTCCACATCACCGCCGGAGTCGCCGCCCTCATCGCCTGTGTCATGGTCGGTCCGCGCAAAGGCTTCCCCAACACCCAGATGCCACCGCACAACCTGGCCACTACCATCGCAGGTGCAGGCATGCTTTGGGTCGGCTGGTTCGGCTTCAATGCCGGCAGCCAGCTTGCCGCCAATGGCAGTGCCGCAATGACCCTCGTCGTCACCCATCTCTCCGCTTGCGCCGCCTGTGTGGTCTGGGCGGTCATTGAAAAGGTGAAACTCGGCAAGTCCAGTGCCCTGGGCATTGCGACCGGTTCCATCGCTGGTCTGGCAGCCATCACCCCAGCCTCTGGAAAGGTGGGTCCCATCGGTGCTATCTGCATCGGCAGCATCTCCGCCTTCGTCTGCTGGCTGGCCTGTGCGAAGCTGAAGAAAAAGTTCAACTACGATGACGCCCTCGACGTCTTCGGCGTCCACGGCGTCGGCGGCTTCATCGGCACCGTCCTGGTCGCCGTCTTTGGATCGAAGTCCTTTGCGGGTGGCCTTGGCGACTTCGCCATTGGCCAGCAGCTCGTCACCCAACTCCTCGCCTCCCTCTACACCATCATCCTTTCCGGCGTCGTGAGCGTGGTCCTGCTCAAGGTGCTCGACAAGACCATCGGCCTGCGCGTTTCACCCGAGCAGGAGAACACCGGCCTCGACCTCGCCGAACATGGCGAGGAGGCTTACAACCACTGATCGCACCCACTGGCGCGCCCGGCAGACCCGCCGGGCGCTGAGTGTCGGTGCCCTCTCCATCAACCGCGCGTCTCGCAGAAGCAGGACGCGCGGTTTTTTTGTTCACCGTGCGGAAGGACGTTTCATGACAGGGGTCTCCGATGAGTAGGGCACTTGCGCCCACTGATCTTCTTGCACGCGTCATAGCCGCAGCTCACAGCGAAAGGGTTTTGCTACCATCTCCCATCCTGCATCTCCACACTCCCTGCATCTTTTGCCAGATAGGCATTGATAGCCAGCGTCAGCCCAGAACATGAACAACGCGACGCAAATCACACATTCTTTGTCGTGGCATCCACGATAACCGCTGGCTGTTTCTTGCGTCATGTCATTCAACGCGAATGACCACGAATTTTGACGAATGACCGCAAATCCATTCGCCTCGCCTTGCGGCACTATTTGCGGCCATTCATTCATATTCTTCTTCATTCGCGTTAAAAAACTCTCAGCGCTCCACCCCTAGCCCCATGCCCAAACTCGCCGCCTTCCCGAAAGCCTTCATGGTCGCCCTTTGCAAAGAAGGGACGATGACCGTCTCCGAATGGATCAAGCTCGCCTCCGCGCTCGATGTGCAGGGCCTGGAGTGGTATGCGGGTTTCCTGGAGATGGCCGATGAGAAAAACTGGCTGCGCTTTCGCCAGGAGGTCGAGGACACCGGCAAGGTCATCCCGATGATGTGCTGCTCGCCCGACTTCACGCATCCCGATGCCGCGTTCCGCGAAAAGGAGATCGCGAAGCAAAAACGCTGGATCGATATGACGCACACGCTCGGCGGCAGTTACTGCCGCGTGCTCAGCGGCCAGCGCAGGCCCGAGCTGAGCATCGACGAGGGTGTGAAGCTTGCTGCCGACTCCATCCATGCCTGCCTGCCTTATGCGCAGGAGCGTGGCATCACGCTCATCATCGAAAACCACTACAAGGACGACTTCTGGGAGTATCCCGAGTTCGCGCAGAAGATGGATGTCTTCTGCAAGCTCGTGGATGCCGTGAATCACCCGAACTTCGGCGTGAACTACGACCCCTCGAACACCTACCTCGCCGGTGAGGACCCCATCGAGCTGCTGAAGCGCGTGTCGCATCGCGTCGTCACCATGCACGCCAGTGATCGCTACCTCGCCGAGGGCACCATCGAAGACCTCCGCAAAGAAGAAGGCGGCGCGCAAGGCTACGCCAAACGTCTCCGCCACGGCGAGATCGGCAAAGGCCTCAATGACTACGACGCCATCTTCACCGAACTGAAGAGCAAGGGCTTCGATGGCTGGATCAGCATCGAAGACGGCGTCGATGGCATGGAGCAGCTCGCTAGGAGCGTCGATTTTCTGAAGCGGAAGATCGCGCAGCACTGGCCATGAGTTGTCGAGAGTCCGCTGTGTTACATGGGAGAATGTTGTGAGATAATCACTTTAGGGTTTGCCATGAGTGGCTTGCAGCGCGCAGATCGAAGCGCCATGCTGAGCAACCGTGGAAAAGGACGTGCATCCAGCAACGCCGAAGGAGCCAGTTTCATCTTCACAACTACTTCCGCTCGTCTATGACGAGCTGCGGCGGCTGGCGCGTGGGCAGATGGTGGGAGAGTATGGGCCACAGACGATCTCGGCAACGGTGCTGGTGCATGAGGCTTGGTTGCGGGTCTCGCGGGACAAGGAACAGTGCTGGGAAAGTCGTCGGCATTTTCTAGGTGCGGCGGCGCAGGCGATGCGGTGTGTTTTGATCAATCGCGCCCGTGACAAGAAGCGGCTGAAGCGCGGGGGTGAGGATGCGGAGCGGGTGGACCTTGATGCGCTGGGTGACATGGATGCCGCGTTGGTCTTCGATGCGCCGGATGAGGAACTGCTGGCGGTGGATGAGGCGCTGGACCGGCTGACGGCGGAGGATGCCTTGGCGGGTGAGATCGTTCGGCTGCGCTACTTCGCGGGGCTCACCTGGCCAGAGATCGCGGAGGTGACGGGCATGTCAGAGCGGGATTTGAACCGCCAATGGGCTTTTGCGAGAGCTTGGCTGCGGGATGCGATGGAGAAGCCGGACTAGAACGAAACAGCCTCTTGCAAAAACTTTGCCGGTTTCGTGCTCCGATGGGGCATGATCTCCAGAACCACGCTTATGTCCGCCTCCGATCCCGCCGCCGCCTCCAGCCGTGAGAAAGAAATCTTCATGGCCGCACTCGATGTGGACGATCCCGCCGCTCAGGCGGCTTATCTGGACTCCGCCTGCGCCGGTGATGCGGACCTCCGGGCTCGCGTTGAGCGGCTGCTGGGCCTGGAGGCGGATTCGCGGTCCTTTTTACAACCTCCCTCCATGATGCGAAAGGGCGTGGAGGCCCTCGAAGAGCCTGATTTCGATGCCACGATCCAACTCGCCCCCGCCGCACTGCCGCGGCAGATCGTGCCACCGCCTATCTCTGCCTCGGCGGCGAATCCTGACTCGCCCGTGCCGTTTGTTTTCGGCCGGCGCATCGCCCAGGGCGGCATGGGGGCGATCCTCGAGGCCAGCGATTGCAAGCTGGGCCGCACCATCGCGGTGAAGATCATGCTTTCCGAGGCGGCATGCAGTGAGGACCAAAAGCAGCGCTTCATTCAGGAGGCCGCCGTGCTCGGCAGGTTGGAGCACCCAAATATCGTGCCCATCCACGACCTCGGCCGCGATTCGGAAGGCTCTCTTTACTACACCATGAAGCTGGTGAAGGGCCGCACGCTCCAGCGCATCCTCGACGATCTGCGCCACGAGGACAAAGAGGCGCTGGAGCATTACACGCTCGACCGCCTGCTCACCATCTTCCGCAAGGTGTGCGACGCGCTGGCCTTTGCCCATGCGCAAAAGATCATCCACCGCGATCTGAAGCCGGAAAACATCATGGTGGGCGAGTTCGGCGAGGTGCTCGTCATGGACTGGGGTATTGCGAAGGTATTGGGACAATCAGACCATGAGACAATCAGACAAGGAGATGCTGCTGCGGTTCCTGTCTCATTGTCTCCAAGTCTCCCTGTCTCACCGTCTTCCCTATCCGGCACGCTCGAAGGCGCGGTGATGGGCACGCCGCAATACATGAGCCCGGAGCAGGCGCTCGGGCAGGTCACGGACATGGATGCCCGCTCGGACATCTTCTCCCTCGGCGGCATCCTCTACGCTATCCTCACCCTGCGCCCGCCGGTGGAGGGCAAGGATGTGTGGGAGGTGATCGAAAAAGTCAGCACGGCCCGCATCGCCGCGCCGACGACCTTTGGAGCCACCACCACGGGCACGGGCAAAGCGAAAGCCAAGGGTGAAGTGCTCGAAGCGAAGAAAATCACCCCGCTGCCGCACATGCCGGGCGGTCGGGTGCCGAATGCGCTCTCCGCCGTGGCGATGAAGGCCCTGACGCTCGACAAAACGAAGCGCTACCAGGACATCGCCGCCTTCAGCGCGGACATCGAGGCGTATCAGGGCGGTTTTGCCACCACCGCGGAGCAGGCAGGGCTGGCAAAGCAGATCGCCCTCCTCATCAAGCGCAACAAAGGCATCTTCACCACCGCAGCGGCGGCCTGGCTGCTGATCACCGGACTCGCGGTGTGGTTCGTCTTCAATCTCCGGGCGAAGGAGCAGCGTGCGACGCAGGCCGAAGTCATCGCCGTGCAGGAGCGGGAGACGGCACGGCAGGCGCTGGCGAAGTCGCAGCTCGACGTCGCGGAAAAAGAATTCGAGCGAGGCAAATTCGTCGAGTCGCAAAAGATCCTCGGTGAGACGCCGGAGAGTTTTCGCGATGCAAACTGGCGCTTCCTCCAGGCCCACTCGCGCGATTTCACCGCGCAGCTTTCCCTTGGCTTGACATATGGGTCCGTGAATCGGCTACAGTTTCTACCCCAGGGAGATCGTTTCGCGGTCAGACGTTGGGGCGGCGTCATCGGCGTTTTCACCGTCGCGGGCCGTCAGATCGGCGGCTGGATTCCGGTGAGCGGGGGCAAATACGATGCCTTCGGGATCGACCGCAGCGGGGACAGGATGGCTTTCCCGGTGTCGGCCAGCGAGATCGCGGTGCAAGAGGTGGCCACCGGCAAACTCGTGGGCCGCTGGCCCTGTGAACCCGGTGAGAGCAAGAACGTGCTTCTGAGTCCCGATGGCGGGACGGTGCTGGTCTCCTGTGGCAATCAACTCATCGCCTATGCCGCGCAGACGGGTGCGCCGCTCTGGACGCAGCCGAACAGCTGGGTCGCCCCTGCCTTCAGCCCGGATGGCCGGACGGTGGCGGTGCTCGCAGCCAAGGAGGGACTGAATTTAAAAGTTCAGCTTCTCGACGCGATCACCGGCGCCGTGCGCAGCACGCTCGAAGCGACGGCGGATAATCCCGCCAAGACGACCCTGCAATTCAACCAAGCTGGCGACCAACTCGCCTGCCTCGGCGAGGACGAAGTGATCCTCTGGAACGCGAAGACGACTGCGAAAATCCGCGCCCTCCATTTTCCCGGAGAAAATGTGAAGCTGCTCAATCCGAGTGGCACCACGGTGGCCACCATCAATGGCAGCCGCATCCGCCTGTGGGACACGACGACCGGGCGTTTGCTCCGCTCCCTCCATGGAGCCAGCACTATTGTCCACGATGTCGCCTTCAGCCCCGACGAAAAGCTGCTCATTTCGGGGCACGATGTCGGCGTGGTGAATGTCTGGCCGGTCCGGCTTGATGAAGGAATCGCGTCGGCGCGCGTGGAGCCCAGCAACGGACGCCGCGTCTTGTTTGGTCGCGACGGGACCGGATTCTACGCCCTTGCAGGGCGCACCATCGCAGCCTTGGAAACGCGGAGCGGCATCCAGAGATGGAAGTTTTTGTCCGAGCGCCTGCGCTTTCTCGATCTGGCCGTGCATCCTTCCGACGGGACCATCATCCTGTCCGAGCAGAACAAACCGACGCTGACCCGCCTGTCTTCCGCCGGGGAGGCACCAGAAGCGTTTGTCTCCATCACGAATCCGAGCCTAAAGTTCAACCGCAGCGGCCAACTCCTCCTAGCTGCCGCTGGTGCTTCATTTAGCGTGTTCGAATACTCCTCGGGCAAAGAGCGGCAGAAGATCACCCTCGACAAGACCAGCCAGCCTTTCGCCGCCTTCTGCCTCGACGATGCCGCCGTGGCCACCGCCGCGAGCGCCGGTGGGATCACGGTCTGGGATTGGCAGGCGGGCAAGCCGCTGCGCCAGATCGAGGCCGCGCAGACCGGCAGCATCGGGTGCCTCACTTCCAGCCCCGACGGCTTGCACCTCGCCACCGGCGGGCCCGACCGCTGGATTCGTATTTGGGACGCAGCCACGGGCAGACTGGAGGCCGCCTTCCGCGCGCACTGGGAAGGCGTGCGCTGCCTGAAGTTCAGCCCCGATGGGCGCGAAATCCTCAGCGGCAGTGAAGACGGCAGCGTGCGCATCCATGACGCCGCGACCGGCGAGGAAGCGCTCGCCTTCTACGGCCTCACAGCACCCGTGGCGGATGTGGACATCAGTGCCGACGGCACACAGATCGCCGCCATCAGCACTGACGGCTTCACGCAGGTCTGGGACCGCCAGCGCTCCAGCGCCGCCGCCCTGCTGCCGAAGAAGCCAAGACCTGTGTTGCCAAAAGATGCCGACGGCTGGGAAGACCTCCTCGCCCAACTCACCGAGGCCAAGGTCGCGGAGATTGGCAACGGCTGGAGCCTGAAAAACGGCGAGCTTTTCAGCCCGAACAAGATTGAGGCGACGCTGCCGCTGCCCGGCGAAGTGTCCGGCACCAGCTACTCGGTGCGCGTGAAGCTGCGGCAACTTCCCGCGAAGAGGGTTTTCCACATCGTCCTCCCTGTTGCAGACCGGATGTGTGGATTGGATCTGGAAGGGCGTTTTGGAGGCATCTACACCGGCTTGGTCTGGGTGAATGGCAAGTATGGCAAAAACCTGCCAGGCACTGTGGAAGGCAAGCTGGTGAACGACACCGAGCCGCACGACCTGGAAGTGACCGTGCGTCTCGACGGAGCAAACGCGACCATCACCACCACGCTCGACGGCAAGCCGCTCTACGAATGGACCGGCCCCACCGCCGCCCTCAGCCAGCACACAGATTGGGCCACCACCGAGCCCGGTGACCTCGCCCTCGGCACTAACGAAGCAGGCTGGGCAGTGTCGTCGGTGAAGCTGAAGCGGCTGGAGGCTGGAGGGCCCAATCCAGAGCCAAAACCCGCAGCACCGAAGGCCATCTCAAACGCAAGCGCCAGCTCCGCCGCCCTGCCGGTCGAGAAACCGAAGCCGACTCTTCCAAAAGATGCCGACGGCTGGGAAGACCTGCTCGCCTCGCTCACCCCAGAGCAGGTCGAGAAGACTGGCAAGGGATGGAGATTCAAGGATGGCGAGCTCTTCAGCCCAAACGCAAATTTTGCGACACTGCCGCTGCCCGGCGAAGTGTCAGTGTCCGGCACCAGCTACTCGGTGCGCGTGAAGCTGCGGCAGCTCCCTACGAAGAACGTCTTCTACATCACCCTGCCGGTCGCGGACCGGATGTGTGGGTTCGAACTGGAAGGGCGTCCCCATCCTGGCATCTTCACCGGCCTGTCACTGGTGAATGGCAAGAACGGAAAAAACCTGCCCGGAGTCGTGGAGGGCAAACAGGTGAACGACACCGAGCCGCACGACCTGGAAGTGACCGTGCGCCTCGACGGCGCGAACGCCACCATCGCCGCCACACTTGACGGCCAGCCGCTCTACGAATGGACCGGCCCCACCGCCGCCCTCAGTCAGTTCAAGCTTTGGGCCACCACCAAGCCCGGCTCCCTCGCCCTCGGCACCTGGGGCGGCGGCTGGGTGGTGTCGGAGGTGAAGCTGAAGCGGCTCTTGCTTCCCTCCGCGAAGGCCAACGCGCCTGCTTTGCCAGCCTCGCCCCCGGCCCGTGAGTTCAAGACTGGCGAATGGATTCCCCCGGCCCCGAGCCAGGAGCCTCTGCGCAAGCAAGGCACCTTCGTCGAGGTCTCACGCGATGCGGAGTATCAGGTGCAGCCCCTCGGCTACACGAGTAACGAAGGCATCCAGCAACTCCTGGCTGGCCTGCCTGAGGGGCAGAAGCTCGACTGGGCATTTCATACTCAGTATCAGCCGGAAGAAGCCAACCAGCCGCACATCATCATCCGCCTCAAGAAGCCAGCCAACCTCCGGCAGGTCGCCGTGGAAAACAGGCGTTGGGCGGAGTTCCATGAGCGAGCGAAGGGCCTCACCCTCTGGCTCTCCGCCGATGGCCAGGAGTGGCGTCAGGTCTGGCAGGCAGAAAACCCGCAAGCCGAGTGGCTCATCGAGCTCGGCACCGGTCAGCAAGCCCAATACCTCAAACTCGGCCTGCCCGGCAAAGGCATACTCCACCTCCGGGAAGTCGTCGTGTATGGGGATGGCCAGCCGTAGGCCGAAGAACCTCAGCGTGGATTGCGTGGAGCAACTCTCGATGAACGTGGGGTTCTCGAAGCGGAAGATCGCGCAGCATTGGGGTGTTTAGTCTTCACTCACCTATCCATGAAACACCTCCTTTTCCTCTCTCTGCTCACCACCTCACTGCTCGCCCAAGAGGCGGAACGCATTCGTGATGTTATTTACACCAAACACGACGGCGTGGCGCTGACGATGGATGTCTTCAAACCGGCGCAGCCAAACGGCGCGGGCATCATCAAGATCGTGAGCGGCGGATGGAAATCGAACCACAAGGGCATCAGCGACGGTGGCTGGCCGAAGGCGGGCTACACGACCTTCGTCGTCGTGCATGGCACGCAGCCGAGGTTTCAGGTCGAGGAGATCGTCGCGGATCTCAATCGCGCGGTGCGTTTTGTCCGGGCCAATGCCGCGTCGTATGGCGTGGACCCACAGAAGCTCGGTGTCACCGGCAGCAGCGCGGGTGGGCATCTCAGTTTGATGCTCGCGACGCGTGGCGGGCCGGGTGATGCTAAGGCGGCTGACGCGATTGACCGCGAAAGCAGCGCGGTAAATGCCGTCGCGTGTTTCTACCCGCCCACCGATTACCTGAACTGGTTCGAGCCCGGCGACAACGCCGTCGGCATCGGCAAGCTGGAAGCCTACGCGGCTGCTTTTGGACCCAAAGCAGCGACGCCGGAAGGTCGCGAGGCGCTTGGGCGTGAGTTGTCGTCGATCTACTGGGTTCACAAGGAACAGCCGCCGATCTTCATCGTGCATGGCGATGCTGATCCGCAGGTGTCCATCACGCAGTCCGAGCGCTTTTTGAAGCGCTGCCATGAAGTCGGCACCGTGTGCGAACTCGTCATTCGCCAAGGTGCAGGTCACGGTGGCTGGCAGGAGATGCCGCAGGACACTGAGCGCATGGCGGAGTGGTTTGATCTGCAACTCCTCGGCAAGCAGCCCGCGAAGCCGTTTACGCTGAATGTTTCCTCGCTACCGAGCACGCTGGTGGTGAAGAAGTAGTCTGACGCATTTCACTCACTCTTTGTCATGGAGTTCGGCGGGCTGAAGCCGTTATGCTCAGCGCATGAAGCCTCTGCTCGCTCTCATTCTTCTTTCCGTCACCGCTTTCGCCGACGACTCGGCCAAACTCATCGCCCTGCTCGCCAAAGACGGCGTCGTGACGATCCCGGCGGGCGATTACCTTCTCGACGGCTCGAAGCCGATCCCGCTACGCTCAAACACCTCGGTGATAGCCCATGGCGCTCGCTTCATCCTTCCGGAGACGCTGCCCGATCAGGCTCGCGTCGTGCTTTTCGCCGGGGAGAATATCGCGCACTTCGCGTGGCATGGCGGCGAGTTCATCGGGCATGTGTTTGATCCGGCGAAAAAGGACAACACCTGGGAGCCGAACGCGAACACGAAGGGCATCGAGATCACCACCACCCTCGCAGGCGGCACGCACGACCTGCTTTTCCGCGACGTGAAGGCCAACGGCATGGCCGCCGCCGTTGTCGGCGTGCATGGCAAATATGGCAAGAAGAGCGAAAGCGAGGTCGAGCACTACGCGGAACGTGTCGCCATCGAAAGCTGCACGCTTTTGCGCAGCGGGAAGTTCATGTGGGACTACGGCTACCTGTGGCAAATCATGACCTTCCCCGAGGCCTACGAGCCCTGGGAGGTCGAGCGGGCGAAAAAATACTTCCGCACCGATTTGATGCATGACGTGACCTTCAGCGGCGACCTCGTGAAGTTCGACAACACGGCCAAACCTATCGCCATCAGCGCCACCGACGAGCCCAAAGATGCTCTCACCTTCATGGGCACCGCTTTGCCGAATAACATCACCCGCGGCCAGCAATACTTCGTCGTCGAATCCACGCCCGAGCACATCAAAATCGCCGAAGCGCCCGGTGGAGCACCGATTCGCTTCGAGGGCGACGGCAGCGGCCAGCTCGCCCACAACATCAGCGCCACCTACCTCTCCGCCTACGCCCCGACGGGCAGCGGACCCGGCAAAGGAGCCTTCGACATCGTCGGCGCACGCGATGTGCGCGTCACCGGCTGCCAGCTCAGCGCCATTGGCGACACGATGCACATCCAGCGCTGCCGAAACATCGTCTTCTCGAACAACCACATCCTCGGCAGCCGCATGGGCGCGTTCTTTTTGGCCGAGTTCTGCCAAAACGCCACCATCACCGGCAATCTCGTCGATGGCACCAATGGCAGCCGAATTGTGAGCGTCGAGAAGAGCTGCACGGATGTCACCATGACCGGCAACACCTTCCGCAATGGCGGACGCGGCGCATGGATCAACCAGCCCGTGAACTTCATCATGACCGGCAACGTCTTCATCAACAATACCACGAAGAACGATCCCGACCCGCGCCTCGGCCGCATCGCCTTCCAGACCGCGAAATCCGGCCAGTTTCCCGAGCTCTACTTCACCCTCTACGAACCCGGCGCCACCTACGGCCCCATCATCGTGAAGGACAATATTTTCGTCCTCGGCGACCACTGCCCCGAAGAAGCCGTCACCTTCGCCCCGAACGGCCACGACCTCGTCTTCACTGGCAACACCTTCCAAAACAAGCCCGCCACCATCGTCGTCGATCCCAGATGCACCCGCAGCACCATCGAAGGCAACCTCGGCGCGAAGTCAGTGAAAAAGCCCGTCGATTTCAATCACGGGCGTCGGTGAGCGGATGTAGGGTTGCCAACGTGCCTTCGCACGGCACTGTTGTTAGCATGACTCTGACTTTGCCATTGCCCCTCGCCATGGAGGAGACCTTCCAGCCTGCACGTGCCCGACTGCATCTCGCCGTGGGTGCGTTTGTGGCGGACGAAGTGACTTTGGGTCAGGCGGCGGACATCGCTGGAATTTCGCAGACTGAAATGATGCGTGAGCTGTCGAAGAAGCGCATCCCGCTCCATTATGATCGGGAGGAGTTCGCCGAAGACCTTCAAACCATCGCGGTGCTCCAACAGAGGCTGAATCATGGTGGTCATCAGTGATACCTCTCCAATCACAGCCCTGTTACTGGCAGATCAGGCGGAGCTGCTGCGGGGACTTTTCACCCGCGTGGTGATCCCACCTGCGGTTCAGCGTGAGTTGTTGTGTGCTCACACACAGCTTCCTCCTTGGATCGAAGTCATTTCGCCGCGTCACATCCCGGCAAGCATCACGGAGGGAGGACTGGACGCTGGCGAGACCGAGGCCATCGCGCTCGCCCTGGAACTTCATCCAGATACGCTCTTGATCGACGAGCGACTTGGCCGTCGTCTGGCCATGAAGCACGGGCTTCCCGTGACGGGATTACTGGGCCTGCTGGTGCTGGCAAAGCAGCATGGACTCGTTGAAAAAGTCGTCCCCGTGATCCAAGAGCTTCAGACCAAAGGGAACTGCTGGTTTGGCCACGCTCTCTTGCAGGATGTGTGCAAGGCAGTTCACGAGGAATGGGTTTGAGTCTAGTTCCATAGTGGATTGTTGGTGCTCCATCACTCGCCAGAGTAATCCGATAACGCACGACGTTCATTCACTCCCATCACCATGCTCCACCGCTTCCTCACTCTCCTCGCACTCGCTTTCCTGACCACCGTCGCACACGCCGATCAATTCGTGCTCTTTGATGTGACTTTCACCTTCACGCAGGAGGATGCGCTGAACTCGAAGCCCAGCCAGTCGCACTACTACCTCAAAGATGACCGCCTGAATCCGCAGCGGCCGAAGGATTGGACGACGCCGGTCGATTACCGCAACGGCACGGTGCATCTGCGCCTCGAAGTGCTCGAAAAACCGGCGGGCGACCAGCCCACGTCGTGGAGCGTGTGCTACATCCCCTACAAAGGACAGAACCACGGCTACGGCTGCATCGGCACGGGCGCGTATTCCAAGACAGGCGTGATCGAGAAGGATCTCGACATGACGAAGTTCTGGCAGAACAACGACATCATCTGGAGCCAGGGCATCAAGGAGATGCACCTCGTGCTCAAAGACGACAAAAACCTTCACGCCCACAAGCGCCCTGATCCCGAGAAGTTCTTCCCCACGAAGGTGCGCATGACGCTGATCCAAGTGTCCAAGGGCGCGACGTATGATCCGAAGCTCGTGCCCGGATTGCCGGCTGCGAAGTGAGCGAAAAAATCCGCGCTCCAGGCATGACGAACGGCGCTTTTCATGCACTGTTCGACCGAACTCATGGACCTCACGCGCAAACTCGAAATCCTGGCCGACGCGGCGAAGTATGACGCGTCCTGCGCCAGCTCCGGTGCGGCGCGGAAGGACTCGCGGGATGGGAAAGGCATCGGCTCCACCGGCGGCATGGGCATCTGCCACAGCTACACGCCGGACGGGCGATGTGTGTCGCTGCTGAAGGTGCTGCTCACCAACGCCTGCCTCTACGACTGCCATTACTGCATCAACCGCCGCTCCAGCAATGTGCAGCGGGCACGCTTCACACCGGAGGAGGTCGTGCAGCTCACGCTCGACTTCTACAAGCGCAACTACATCGAGGGCCTCTTTCTCAGCAGCGGCATCGTGCGCAGCGCGGACCACACCATGGAGCAGGTCATCGAAGTCGCGCGGCAACTCCGCGAGGTGCATCACTTTCGCGGTTACATCCATCTCAAAACCATCCCCGAGGCCTCGCAGGCGCTCATCGACAAGGCCGGACGCTTCGCCGACCGCATCAGCATCAACATCGAACTGCCCTCGCAACAGAGCCTCGACCGCCTCGCGCCGGAAAAGAACCTCACGAACACCAAGCAGGCCATGCACGGCATCCGCCAGCGCATCGACGAAAGCCTGGAGGCCAAAAAAGCCGCGCGACAGATCGTCAACCGGCCTCGCGTCAAAGCGCCCGCCTTTGCCACCGGCCAGAGTACGCAGATGATCGTCGGCGCGGACGACAGCAGCGACGCGCTCGTGCTGCATCGCGCCGATGAACTGTATCGCGAGGTGCGGCTGCGCCGCGTTTACTACAGCGGCTTCAGCCCCATCCCGGAGCCCAGCGTGCTGCTGCCCATCAAGCCGCCGCCGCTCGTCCGCGAGCATCGCTTGTATCAGGCCGACTGGCTGCTGCGCTTCTACGGCTTCGATGTTGGCGAGTTGCTGTCCAAAGAAGAGCCAAACCTCGATCTCGACCTCGATCCGAAGCTCGCCTGGGCCTTGCGCAATCGCGCCGTCTTCCCCGTGGACATCAATCGCGCCTCGCAAGAGTTGCTGTGGCGCATCCCCGGCCTCGGCACCGTGAATGTCGCCCGCATCCTCGCCGCGCGACGCTGGTCACGCCTCACCCTCGCCGATCTCCAGCGC
>CAUJJC010000333.1 GCA_963204975.1 Verrucomicrobiota bacterium
ACTTCAATCTCATCGGGAACACGGCCGCGAACACGTCAGAATCGCTCGCGGCACCCACTTTTTCGCGCGGTTACAGTGTGGTCACAGTTACGGCACAACCTGGATTCCAGGCAGATTTGACTTTCACAGGATCAATTACCAACCCTGTGAATGCACAGAATGCGACATCAAATGGTTCGACAGGAGCGTCGGTGCTGTTCCGTGGAACAAACCTTGGTTCTGCGGCGGGTGCCGGAGTGGCGACCATCAAGGACACGGGGGGAACCAACGGGTTCAATTTCTTCGGCCAGTCTGGAGCCAATGGGACAGCGACCAAGGGCATCATGCCATGGGCCTTGGTTGACACGACGACGACCGGTAATGGCGTGTCGTTTGCCACTGGTAACGGGACTACCTTTACGACGGCAAACATCCGTCCATTGGCTGCAAATGAATATGCTGCGGCGAATTCCTTTGTGGCAAACAATAATATCAACCTCACCTCTGGTGCTGTCACGACGGGAACGGGCACTTTGAATATCAACTCGCTGACCATGGCTGGCAACGCAGGGGCAACGATCAATCCCTTCCTGCAATTGACCAGCAGCAGTGGTGGTATTCTCGTCAAATCTGGCACCTCGACCATTTCGGGCGGTGTCCTTAGCCAGATTAACACGGCTGCTCCCTTCAACATTTGGACTCTGGGCGACCTCACCATATCCAGCCTTCTCAATGGTGGAAACGGCACTGCAAGTGGTGCCGTCAGCTTCGTGAAAGCAGGTGCTGGCACGCTGACGCTGAGCACACCGCAATCCTTGGTGCCAGGGCTACCCTCAACCATCAGTGTGAACTCTCTGTCGGGCCAAACCGTGATCAATCAGGGCACGCTGAAGCTGAATGGCGGGACCAATACCATCCAGCCCAATAACTTCCTATCCATCCATGGGGGCACGCTTGATCTGAATGGCAACACTCAGCAAGTGCTTGGGCTGTTTACTGACAACGCTGTGGCAGGGGCGGGCGGCACCATCACTTCCAGCACTGGAACGGGCAACCTCATCATTAACCAAGACAATGCTGGCAGAAGCTGGGCTGGAACGATCACAGGCAACGTGAACGTCACCCGCTCGGGGTCTAATACGCTGACCATTTATTCCCCGCAGACCTACACTGGCACGACCTTGATCAACGCAGCCACAACGACTCTGCGTGATGAAGCTACTCTCTCCGGCACGACTGCGATCACGATCAACTACGCGACTCTCAACGCTGACAACAATGTCGGCACCATGAATCTCACGGATCGGATCAATGATGCCGCCCCGATCTCCATGCGTGGGGCGACATTGACGGTTTTGGGTCGTGCGCAGACGGCCTCCACCGAAGCCTTGGGTGCAGTTTCGATCCTTGACGGCTTTAACGTCATCAATCCAAATATGACCGCCACAGGTCTTGCCTCCCAGGAGCTTACCTTGGCTAGCCTGTCCCGCCCCGCTGGTTCCGCCGCTACTCTGATCGTGCAGGGAACCAATTTGGGCACCATTGGAAGCAACTCCCGTGTGTTTGTGACCACGCTGAATGGTGTTGCGACAACCAATCCAGCTTACAGTGCCAACGGCAGTGGCCTGACGAACAATATTGTCGGTGGCTGGGCTGAGAACGGGAATGACTTCCTCACCTATATCCCAGGCATGGGTCTCGCAGCGCTGAACCAAGTAGGCGCTCCGCAGTATGACAAGACCAATACTTTTGTTGGCAGCAGCGCGACGGAAAACATCCGGCTTACTGCCACAACTACCATCCCCAATGGCGGTGCGAACGTTAACGCGGTGAGCATGACGGGAAGCAATATTGATCTGAATTTTGCTACTGCGACCGACACGCTGAACATCACTAGTGGTGGATTGATCGGTCCGAATAACAATCGTCTGATTGGTGCCACCGTTGACTCAGGGCGTCTCACGGCGGGCGGTTCCTCACCTGCCGCCTTGAATGATCTCTATGTCTTCAACCGCGCTAACACACTGACGATCAATTCTCGCGTTGTGGACAATGGAGCAAATGCAGTCCGCGCGGTCTTTACCGCCAGCGGTGGAGCTGTCAGCTTGACCAATACCAGCAATAGCTACACTGGAGGAACGGTGGTCAACGGCGGCACGCTGAATCTAGTGGCATCCACAGCTGGCCAAGTCATTCCTGCAGCATCGACTCCAGCGAATGGTCTGATCATCAATGGTGCCACGGTAACGATGGGTAGCGCCTCGAATACCCTCAGCCAGCAGATCGCTGCATCGAACATTGTCACGCTGACCGGTGGTTCGGCCTTGAATCTGTTCGGCGACAATACCCTGGCAGGGCTTGTGTTTAACAACAACGGTGGTGGCACTCCTACGGTAACTTCGTTTGGAACTGTGACATCCACAGGACTGGGAAGCGCTGGCGTGTTGACCATCGGCAGCAGTGGCGTGGTGGCTACCTCCTCCAATGTGGGCACGACTAATGTGATCGTTGGCCGTGTGGATTTCGGCACCTCCTTGAATACCATTGATGTCGCCCCGATCATTGCCCAGGGCGTGGAAGTGAATCCGCTCCAGGCGGCCCTTGCCATCCAGGGTATTGTGGGCACCACAGGCGGTATCAACAAGATTGGCAACGGCATCCTTCAGTTCAATGCCCAGGCTCATTATTCAGGACCAACTAATGTCACTGCTGGCGGCATCCGCACTGGTGTGCAGAATGGTGGTTCGCGTCTCTCTGCCCTTACACTGGGGTCTGGCACTACCTTCAATATCAATGGCACGAGCACTACTTGGGGTTCGCTGGCAGGCTCGGGAACCGTCTTCAACACGGGTGGTGCAAACACCCTGACAGTTGGTTTTGACAACACGGACACGGCGTTCTCCGGTCAGTTGGCTCGTTTCAACGATGCGGTGGTCAATGCGGTCGGCCTACAGAAGATCGGCACGGGCGTCATGAGTATGACCTCGGCCCAAAGCTTTGCCACTGGCACGACGGGCACTATCACCATCAATGGAGGCACGCTCAAGTATGTGGATGCAGGTGCGGCCTTCCCTGGCACGGCGGCTTCGGGCGGAGGAAGGTTCACGCTGAACAGCAATGGTATCCTGGCGCTCGATAACGCTGGCACCTCCAACGTCAATAACCGCCTGGGCCTCAATGCCATCGGCACCCTGGACATCCAGGGGGGTAAGCTGACCATCAATGGGACATCTACGGCCTCTACTCCGACAACCGAAACCATCACCACCTTCAATGTCACGAATGGCAACGGACGCATCGAATTGTCTGCGGATGCAGCCAATCCGCTGACGCTCGCCATCACCACGCTCAACACTGCCAATGGCAATGGTTCGCTCGTCGTTACAGGTATCAATGGCGCGGCATCTGCCAATGGTGTTGCCCGTCTCACGATTACCACTCCGAACCTCATTAGTGGCCAGGGCACAGGGATTAACGGCACCGTGACCATGGGCGTTCGCCACGACATCCTGGCGGATGCGAGCGTTAGCGGGCTTGGCACAGGCTTCCTGGTCAAGGATAGCGTAACGAACAACTACCGTGCCCTTGCTTCTAACGAGTTGCTTTCTTCCATTGCTCTTCCGCTGACGACGGATGTGGATACTGTGACGGCGGGTAATCAGGGGGCTGGGCTGGCAAACGTTGGCCTTGCTGGCGTAACTCAGGGGCTCATGGTCAACTCAGTGGCCAATACCCTGACGTTCAGCGGAACCAGCACTGTGAACTCTGGACTCGATGCCGCCTTTGGTATTTACGGCCCAGGTGGTGGACTGCTCAATCTGTCACTTTCACAGGCAGCGGCGTCGCTGGTCCTGGCGGGTGGCACTGCAAACATTAGCGTGGGTAATTTTGGTTCAACCTCGGCTGGAACCACCATGTATTCCCATGTGATTGCTGGGGCTACGCTCAACGTCAATAGCTACTTCGGTGTCGGCAACACTGGGGGCTTCCTGAAGGCTGATGGTGGCACGTTCAACCTGAACAACAAAGCCTACTACACGGGCGCTACCAATATCGGGAACGGCACCCTCAAGTTGGGCTCGGGGGCCGCTAATACCATCGCAGTGGTGCCAACAACTGGTGCTGCAACAATGAGCGCACTTTCTCTCAATAGCAGCGCTGCCATCCTTGACCTGAATGGACAGAATCAGGCGGTGGGTGTGCTTAGTAGTATCAATCCGCTGCCAGGCATGGGCGGAACCATTACCAGCACTGGAGCTGCGATCTTCACCACGGTGAGCAATGGCAATTCAACCTTCGGAGGCGTAATCAGCGGAGCGATCTCCCTTGTGAAAGGCAATGATGCGACGGCTCGCACGCTTACATTGACCAACGCCAATACTTATACGGGAGCGACGACGATTCGTGGGGGCACTTTGCAACTTCGTGATTCGGGCAGCATTTCTAGCACTGCTGGTCTGACTGCCTACTATGGCACATTGCTCTGGGACAACTTTGGGCTCAACCCCAGTGGCAACCCGAACCCTACCCGTGTTGCGGCTGCCAACCCAGTGACACTACAAGGCGGCACCCTTAGCTTTGTGGCTGCGGGCTCGTCAGATACGACTTCGACGCTCAACAGCATCACCATCACTGGCGGTCAGAATACCATCAACACGCTGCCCTTTATCAATGAAGGCAGCACGGTGAAGCTGACTATCGGTAATCTGATCCGCAACACCGCTACCCATAGCGGTGTGAACTTCAATGGCTTCACCACGAACAACTCCGGTGGTTCAAACACCTTGGGCGGACAAGGGTTGACGACGAATAGTAACATCATCATTAACCAGCTCAACGGCACGGCTTTCTCTGCTTCGAACTTGGTGAACAACCTTATCGGCGGATGGGCTGTGGCCGATGGTAGCACCTTTGCTACCTATTCGAATACCTTTGGTGTGGTGGCCATGGGGAACACCTATGGTGGCTTTGCGGCACCGAATTTCACTGGAACCGATATCACAGCCGCAACAGTGGCGACTGGCAACTACAACGATGCTGGCACAGGCACGACGGCCATTACTCGCACAATGACCACGGGAGCCAAGCTTGCCAATTCCTGGCGTTTCGCACAATCAGGGGCAGCAACCACTGTGACTCCGGTCTCTGGAACGACCTATTCGTTCGGTGTGGGTATCATCACCAATGCTAACCGTGCTGTGACTCTGGGTGCTGTCGATGCAACCAACACGATCACAGGCACGGGGTCGGACCTCTATTTCTACGTGAACCAGAACACGCTGGCGATTCAACCGGCTATCATCGGTAGCGCCGCCCTTGTCAGCAATGGCGGGGCCACCCTCAGCCTGCGTCCACAATTCGCTTCCAATACTTACAGTGGTGGCACCTATGTGAATGCAGGCACACTTAACCTCCAGGCAGCCTCTGGCCGGATTGCTGTTCCTGCCGGTGGGCTGTTCATCACCAACGCGGCAGTGACAATGGACACGACGCCTAACCAAATTGATCCGTCCAACATTGTGACCATCAATGGGGGAGGTAGCCTTACCCTGGCGAACTACACGACTGGGCCTACGCAAACCCTCAATAGCGTGGTATTCAACAATGAAGGTGGCGCTGCCAATCCTACGCTGTCTCTTGGCACGCCGACGACTGCGGTCAGCACGCTGGTTCTTAGCAGTGCAAATCCGATCACGGCTACCAATAACAGCCTGGGCACTACACCAATCATCAGCACTGGCGCAGCTGCTCTGACCGCCCTGCAGTTTAGCGATGCAAATCCGGTCATCACAGTTAATGCCGGTCTTGCCGAGACGGGATTGCTCGTCAGTGCGCCGATCACACAGCATGCGAATATGTTGTCGCTGACCAAGAGCGGAAACGGCGCTTTAGCCCTTTCTGGTGCCAACACATTCACCACTGGATTCAATCTGAACCAGGGAAGCCTTATTTTTGGAGCTAGCAGTGCTGGCGCACCTCCAGCAATTACCAGTGGGCCGGTAGGCACTGGAGCCCTTACTATTGCAGGCGGCACATCACTGCTGAGCGATGGAACAATCCGCACGATTGGCAATGCGACAACGGTGAATGGAGACTTCGTTTTCGGCGGTCGCGTCGCTGGTAATGGCGTCATCCTCTCGGGCGCGATGGATCTTGGCGCAGCAGGTCGAATCATCACAGTGGACAGCCCAGCAGTCACCAGCACCATCAGCGGCGCTATCACCAGCACAGCTACAGGCACCGCCATTACTAAGGCGGGTAACGGAACCTTGGTGCTTTCGAGTGCGACGAATAATTTCGGAGGAGCTTCGGTGGCAGTAACGGGAGGCATCTTGAAGAACGGCGTTGCCAACGCGGTTCCGACAGGCAGCGCAGTCGCTGTGAGCACGGGTGCTGGTTATGACTTGAACAACTTCGACCAGACAATCGATGCCCTGAACGGCACTGGATTTGTAACTAACTCTGGCAACTCAGCGAAGACACTGACGGTCAGTAGCACGGTGAACAACAGCACCTTTACCGGTGTGCTAACTGACAACATCTTGGGAGCGGCCAGCAGCCGTCTGAATGTCGTCAAGGGCGGGGTTGGCACCACACTTACTCTGGGAAGTTCAAACACGTATTCTGGAACTACGACCATCAACGCAGGCACGATTGAGGCACCATTGCTCGCCAATGGTGGATTGACCAGCAGTCTGGGTATTTCTTCGAATGCACCCGCCAATCTGGTGATCAACGGTGGAACGCTTGCATATACCGGTTCGGGGGCGACCAATGGCACCACGGACCGCCAGTTCACCATCGGCACCAGCGGAGCCACACTTTCCGCATCGGGTGCTTCGGGCAGTCCGATGGTCTTCACCTCAACGACATCGCCAACATTGGCAGGGACAGATACAGCGCGCTCCTTGACTCTGAGCGGAACTAACACCGATCTGAATACCCTTGCCGCTGGCCTTGGTGACAATGGCACAGGTGCTACGAGCTTTGTCAAGGATGGAGTCGGCACATGGCAGTTGACCGCTGCAAGCACGATTACCGGCACTACTTCGGTGAATGGTGGCACGCTGCTGGTCAACAACAGCACGGGTTCAGGCACTGGCACTGGAGCTGTGACGGTGAACTCGACTGGCACCCTGGGCGGCAGTGGCACCATCGTTGGAGGTGTGACCATCGGCTCGGGCGGTATCTTGTCTCCTGGCTCAACAGCAGGAACCAACGCAGGCACGATCAACCTTGATGGTAATCTTTCGATGGCAGGCAGCGGGTCCGCTGAAACGCGTCTGGCATTTGGATACACCAATGCCACCGGCAATGTTGGAGGTGCTTGGATAAGCGCCAATGGTGCCAACTGGTGGAATGCCTATACTGGCTCTTTGCTGACAGGCAATGGCGGTCAATCCAATGATTTGGTGAACCTCACGGCGTCTTCAGGATCGCCTACACTCACTTGGGATACAGGTGGAAAAGTATCATTGTCGCAGTTGGGCAGTTCTTATACATGGCTCATGGGCGACGTGCTCAACCTGCTTGACTGGACCACTCTGTATAATTCTGGGGGTAGTATTTCGGGCACCTTTGACGCAAACACTGACTTCGATCTCCCATCTCTGGGATCGGGCCTCTCTTGGGACACCAGCCGGTTCGTTTCTACCGGTGCGATCGCCGTCATTCCTGAGCCTAGCCGTGCGATGCTGCTGCTGCTTGGTCTCCTGGGCTTGAGCTTCTTCCGTCGCCGTCGCTAAGCGTCAGATCGAACAATATCTAAATCTGAGAAGGGAGGCCTTTATCGGCCTCCCTTTTTCATGGTCGTGCAAAGGATTGATGGGACGAACTTGGCAAAGTCCAACTCCCGGAAATATGCTCTTTCCGGTTTCTTCGCTTCTCATCAAAGTCTGCTAATGAT
The DNA here is from genome assembly GCA_963204975.1 of Verrucomicrobiota bacterium. GTDB lineage: Bacteria > Verrucomicrobiota > Verrucomicrobiia > Verrucomicrobiales > Verrucomicrobiaceae > JAEUHN01. Next base: position 7,886 of record CAUJJC010000333.1, read on the forward strand.
CACGACGGCTGGCGAAGCGCTTGCTCGCCATCTGGATGCCAGGCTTCATCAAAAGGATTCGATGCTCACGATACAAAGCACCGATGGCCTGTTTAAAAGCCTTCTTGCTTGCGTGAAACATCATTCGAATCGCATCGGCAGGACTGTCATCATCCAACTCCAGTTTGCCGCCATTCTTCTCCAGGGCTTCCATGATTTGTTCCGTAAGCGTTGAGACACGATGGCGTCCTGACGAATCCAGATTCAGGTCAATCTTTCCATCAGGACGAATCGCGTCCACGTAGCCGCGTGTTCGTTGTCCCACCCGCAGCGGCTCGTGCAATTGATTGTGATATAACAGGCCCAGGTGCTTGCCTTCTACGAGGGCGCTCCAGCCGAGTTCCGTCTGACGGAGAATCAGCAAGTCCACAGGCTGCCCCACATCATACGTGGGTGTATCATCCGGCAGGTGAAGCCAGAGCCGCATGGTGGCAAAGAGCCGATCTGTGCGATCATCGAGCGCTACATACACGACGACGTCGTCACCTGGATAAAGTGGGCATACCTGTTCGCGATGGGGCAGCAGCAGATCCTTGCGCAGACCCCAGTCCAGGAAGGCACCGATGCGGCGGTCGAAGTCGCGCACCTTCAGCATGACAACATCACCCAGCATCGCCTTCGGAGTGGCCGTGGTGGCGATCAGGCGATCATCGGAATCGCGGTAGAGAAAGACATCCAGTTCCTCGCCCGGATTCGTGCCAATCGGCACTTCGCCGCGAGGAAGCAGCACCTCGCCCAGTTCCTCAGCGTCAAGATAGACGCCATGCATCGTTTCGCGCACCACGCGCAGCTTGTTTCGTTCGCCCAGTAAAGCCATTGGGGTTCAGTGTGGCCCACGAAACACCTCGCGGCAAGGGGCGGCGCTTTGTTCGTCAATCCCACACAAAGCGCTCATCCAACGCCAGCTTGCCCGCAGTGCGGGAGCTTCCGCTATTCGTCCCGGAATGACATCATCTTGTGATCTCGCCCCTGATGACGATGGAGCGCTGCACCGCTGCGAAATTCTCACCTCGCAGCACAGTTCTATGCGCACGTTGCTGATGGTCTTGCTGGCCACGGCTTGCTAAGTCTCGACGATGCTTAAGAACTACTCCACATCTTGTGGTCCTGCTCTAGCGTTTCGCTTCCTTTTGAATCATGCTTCAGACCAATGAATGCGGCTCATGAGATTTCTCAAGGTGCCGTAGGTCCGTCAATCCAAACTCTCGCGCACACTCTGAGGAGTCAGAGTTTCCGACTTGCTGGCAGGTTTGTCTCCCTCCTTGCCCACCGGCGCGAACCCGCTATCCTCCGCGCTCCTTTTCCCTGAACCATGAGCGCGACCCCTGACTCTGCCCCGAACTACAAGAACACTGTGCTGCTGCCGAAGACGGACTTCCCGATGAAGGCCGATCTGGTGACGCGCGAGCCGGCTCGCTTGGCGAAGTGGGAGACGTCGAAGCTCTATGAGCGAATTATCGATAAGCGCAAAAACGACCCCAAGTTCATGCTGCATGACGGGCCTCCGTTCGCCAACGGCGATGTCCACATGGGCACGGCGCTGAACAAGATCCTCAAGGATTTGATCGTGAAGTCGAAGACGATGGCCGGGCACTATGCGCCATTCATTCCGGGCTGGGACTGCCACGGGTTGCCGATCGAGTTCAAGGTGGTCAAGGAAGCTCAGAATCTCTCGCCTGCCGAGGTGCGCACCCGCAGCGAGGCCTTCGCGCGCGGCTTCATCGACATCCAGCGCAACTCGTTCAAGCGCCTCGGTGTCTTCGGCGACTGGCAGAATCCGTATCTCACGCTCGACCCGACCTATGAGGCGGACATCATGCGCACGTTCGGGAAGTTCGTGAGCAAAGGCCTCGTGTATCGCAGCAAGAAGCCGGTGCAGTGGAGCTACGGCGCGCAGACCGCGCTGGCGGAGGCCGAGGTGGAATACAAGGAGAAGACCTCGCCCGCGATCCATGTGTCGTTCAAGCTGCTCAATCCGCCGCCTGGACTGGAAGACGCCTCAATGGTGATCTGGACGACCACACCGTGGACGCTGCCAGCGAACCTCGGCATCGCGCTGCACCCGGACTTCGATTATGTGTGCGGCACCTTCACGCATGACGATGGTCGCACACAGAAGTTCGTCATCGCCACCTCGCGCCTCGAAGCCTTCGCTGCCGCGACGGGCTACAAGTTGATCGACGAGACACCGCAGAAGCTCAAGGGCACCGCGTTGAACGGCTGCGAAGCACAGCATCCCTTCCTGCCCCGCACATCGAAGATCATCAATGCACTCTTCGTCACGGACGACACCGGCACTGGCGCGGTTCACATGGCTCCGGGCCACGGCGCGGATGACTACATCGCGGGCCGCGAGCACGGTCTGGACATCCTTTCGCCGGTCGATGACAACGGCCTCTTCACCGCTGAGTGCGGATTGCCGGACTTCGTTGGCAAGCACGTCTTCAAGAGCAACGAGGGCATCATCGAGCTGCTGAAGACCAAGAACGCGCTGCTGGGCGAAGAGAAATACGTTCACCAGTATCCGCACTGCTGGCGCTCGAAGACGCCCATCATCTTCCGCGCGGTGGAGCAGTTCTTCATCCGCATCAGCGACTTCCGCGCCGATGCCCTCAAGGCCATCGACACCGTGAACTGGCTGCCCGCCTGGGG
>CAUJJC010000334.1 GCA_963204975.1 Verrucomicrobiota bacterium
AGGTGCGTCGAGCGTTGATCGACGCGATCTGCGCGCGCACTCCGACGGGTGCCGGACGTGGGGCACGCTCGGTGAAGAAGGCGCGCAACATCAATGCCGACCTCGGCGTGAAGGCCGTGACGGAAGGCGCGAGCAAGGAGGTCTGTGATGCGCTCGGTATTCCGCCGGAGTGGGCACAGCGCTGCGAAGACAGCGCGCACTTTGGTCATGATGGATGCGTGTCCACGCTGGTGGAGCGCCTCGACCAACTGCGCGCGTGGAATCGTTTCCCGAACTTCCTCGACAAGATGCAGCAACTCGGAAGCTACGGGGGTGGAAACCACTTCGGTGAGTGCGAGGTGGTGCAGATTGATGACTCGCAGCGCGCCACAGCGGATCACTTTGGTTTGCTGCATGACAAGATCGCGTTCCTCAGCCACTGCGGTTCGCGCGGGTTCGGCGCGATGCTGGCGCAGGGTCAGTTCAAGACGCTGCAGCAGCAGTTCGAGAAGTGGGGAACGCCGTTCCCTGCCAACGACAAGCAGCTGGTCTATGCACCGCTCGGAACGCCTGAAGCCGATGCGTATCTCGATGACATGGCGCTGGGCGCGAACTTCGCGACGGTGAACCATCTGCTCATCAATGCGCTCGTGCTGGAAGCCTTCCAGGAAGTGCTGCCAGGGACGAAGGGCCAGCTCGTTTACTTCATCAGCCACAACATCGCGCGTCAGGAGATCGTCGCGAACCAGCAGTCCTGGGTGCATCGCAAGGGTGCGACGCGCGCCTTCCCTGCGGGGCATCATGCGCTGAAGAACACGATGTATGCGGACACGGGTCACCCGATCTTGCTGCCGGGAAATCCGCGAGATGGATCGGTGGTGATGGTCGCTCAGCCAGGTGCCGCGAAGTCGTGCTTCAGCGTGAACCACGGCGCAGGCCGCGTGCTCGGACGCAAGAACGCGATCCGCACGCTCGACCAGAAGACCGTGGACCAGGATTTCATTGACTACGACATCCTCACCAACTGCCGTCAGTATCCGAAGGATGAAGCGCCTGCGGCTTACAAGGACTTCAAGGAAGTCCTCCGCAGCGTGGAGACCGCCGGGCTGGCGAAGACAGTCGCGACGCTGAAGGCGCGCTTTGTGATCAAGGACGCGAGCGAGGCGGATGATTAAACTAAATTCAAAGACAGCTATGCTCGATCAAACGAAAATCTCACTTGATAAGAAAGAGGTAGCGCGACGACAGCTCGCAGCCGCTATGGAGCTATGGTTTGCGGACGGTGAACCAGTGGCAATTCATACTCTCGCTTGTGCGGCGCACGAAGTTCTGGCGGCGTTGCTGAAGAAACAGGGTAAACCCGCCTTAATGTTCGATCCCGAACGCTATCGACCGGGATGCGCTGGCATTGTGAAAAAGGCACTTCACAGACACTACAACTTCTTTAAACACGCCAACAGCGATCCAGATGCAGAAATTGAGTTTCCTGTAGGTATTGCGGAAGTGTTTTTGCTCATCAGTGTGGAGGGCTGGCGCACGTTAGTTGGGTCGCGAGAGCCGATTCATTTCGCATTCTGGTTTTGGTGTCTTATCCACCACTCTGAGTTAATGCCGTTGAATGATCGCCAAACCGGTGTTCCGCTTGAGCCTATTCCGAACGAAAAGAAGCGGTTATTCATAGGTATGCCAAAGCGGCAGTTCCTTACAATGGCAACGAGTGCCTTTAATGGTGATGAGCCTTCCGAGGTGCTTTCGATGCTAAATGCACATTTGTGATCAAGGACGCGAGCGAGGCGGAGGATTGAGATGGCAAGGTTGCAGGTCGGTTCTTCCAAGTCCGGCCTGCAACTGCCTTGCGCTCGACAGCACAGTGCTGTGCATCAAGGAAAGGCGCCGAACAGGTCCAGGGGATTGGCTTCCTTGGAGCGAACAAACTCCGGCACCTCACGCACCCAGGCGAGTTTGAAGAACTCACCATCGTGCAGCACTTCCGCATCATCGGGAATCTGAGGTCCCATCATGCCGCCGCGTCCACGGCCTGGGGTTCCCCCATTCATCATGCCTGGAGGCGGCATCATGCCCGGGATGAAATCGCCGCCGCGCTCGCGTGGGCGACGCTCGCCAGGCTCTCGCCCCATGCCGGGAGGACCACCGCCCATGGGCATGTTCATACCTTTCTTTTGTTCGATGAACCAGACGTGTTTGTATTTCGTCCAGTCGTCGGCAGTGAGTGCTTGGGCTTGCGAGATATGAGTGTGGAGCGTCCACGCGGTCCACCATTCGAGTCCATGGCGGGCGACGATCAAAGTGTCCCTGGGCTTCTCCACGCTCGAGGCGAGGGATTGCAGTTCCTGCCAGGCTTCCAGGCTGATGATGGTGCGCGGGCCATCGCGAAGTTTCATCGCGGTGGGCACGAGCGCGGCTAGAAGCATCAGCACACCGGGAAGTCCGCGCGCCCAGCGGTGAGGGATCTGGAGCAAGGCGAAAAGAATGCAGAGCAAGGCGAGCGGCACCGCGTTCAACTGGAAGCGCATGACCTTGTCGCCCTGCACCCACGGACCCGTGAGAACTATCACAGTCACGGCAGCGCCTGTGATGAGAGCGAGATTGGCGAGGCCGATGCTGCGCCTTTTCCACCAGGCAATGGCGAGAGCCGAAATCGAGGCAAGGCCAAAGGCGACCATAGGCGCGTAGGCCATCCATGACGGACCTCCGAAGCCTGGACCCATCATCATCGGGCCGCCACGACCACCACTAGGAGGGCCGCCCGGTCCAGGTCCACTGCCGGGGCCGCCGCTGCTGCTGAGGTAATCGACGGGCTCGGAGAAGGCATGAATCAGTTTTTCAACGCGTGAGGGATCGAATTTCCAAAACACTACACCACCAGCGAGCACGATCACGGGGGCTGCGATGAGCCCGAGCTTGAGCACTTTTCGCACTCCTTCACGACCATGGGCGAGCGCCACGGCGATCAAGGTGACGGCGACAAATGAAAGCGTCGTGCCGAGCACGCCGATGTGAGTGATGCCGATGAGACCGAGGACACCAGCGGCGATGAGCAGTCGCTTCTGCGTGTGCTCTTCGATCCAGCGATGCATCGCCCACACCAGGGTGCAGAGCAGCATGAGGCCGAGCGAGTTCTTCTCGAAGTCGCCCACCATGAGCAAAGCAGGAGCGCCTGCTGGCACGAGCACGGCGGCCAGCGTGACGATGGCAAGGTCCACCTTGTCGCCCTTCGACCACATCTTTCCCAGTTGCATGATGGGAAACACAGCGAGCGCTGGCAGCACTGAATCCACCGTCTTCACCGCGAGCATCACGGCTTGATTGAGGTCGAGCGAAGACAGGAGATGAATCACTTTGGCAAGCGCAGCCTGAATCACGAACACGAGCGGCAGATCGGGGATCGCGAGCGAGAACTTCTCGATCAAAGAGCGTGCCTGCACGAGGTAGTAAGCCCCGTTCATGCCCTGCACCATCGGCGTCGAAAAGTGCAGCCAGGCACGTGCGGAGGCCGCAACGAGAAAGGCAATCAAAGAGAGGTAGCGGGGCATGATCAGCAAACCCTGGCGACGTGCGAAAGTTCTTCCAGCGAATGCTTATCGCACGTTGCTTGCCAGCCATGCAGATGCGGCCTCGGGGTCGTGCATCTGCCAGCGTTTCACACTCTGACCGATCAGTTCAGAGCGAAGCTCACGATCCTGCACCGAAGCGGCCCACAGCGTGGCTGCCTGGGGATCATTGCGCAGGGCCTGGGCCTTTACGAGTGCGGCGATGGCGGCATCGCGGGTTTTGCCAGGATAGAGTTGAGAAACCCAAGTGGATGCCGCCATCGGATCGCGGGCCACCCAGGTGGTGATCAAGCCGGAAGCGGCCTCGGCTTTCTGATCGGAGTTGGTGAGCGTGTTCACCCAGGTCGCGGTCTTGGCAGGAGCGCTCTCAGCCCAACGACCTGCGAGTGAACCCATCGCAGCACCACGATCTTCGACAGGCAATTCGTTCACGGCTTGAATGGCGACGTTGGTATCTATGACGGCGAGTTGCGCAGCAACCCGGCGCACTGCTTGATCACGGACTTCTTCGGGCAGGCTTGCAGCCCACTTCCAGGCGGCCTTCGGATCGCTGTGTGCCCACTCGTTGGCAATGGCGGCAGCGGTGCGGGCATCATCATCGTCCACCAGACCGGTCTGCAAGGAACGACTCTCAAAGTAGGTCGCCGCTGCCTGACCATCACGGCTAGCCCAGGTGCTCATCGCATTGATCTTCTGCTGCACGAACTCATCGCCGCCGAGCGTGTCCACATAGGTGAGTGCGGTCTCAGGATCTTGTTCGGCGAACCGAGTGACTAGGACCTGACGCGAGATGCGTGCTTCGGGTTCGTCGGCCGCATTGTCCAGCGAGCGAAGGGCAGCGATGGTTTCGCGGACGTCGAGCTTTTGCACACGCTCGATCATGAGAGCGAAGCGGTCGTTGATGCTCTCCGTCTTGAGCACGCGTGGTGCTGCGGAGGACTTCGTTTGGGCAGGAGGTGAAGCCTCAAGGGATGATGCTTCCGCTGCCGGGAATTGAGCGGAAGCCGGTGCCGACGAAGACCTCCCAGAAGTCGCCGACACCGGCTTAGCAACAACCTGCGGCATGGTAGGCCGATTGACCCACATGCCGAGGCTGAAAGTGAAGAGCAACGCGGTGCCATGCAGCATCCAGCGGACAGTCGTTGATAACGAATTCGTTTTCATATCAGGACTCAGTGGGATGAAGGCTTGCAGGATTTGACGTTGCCAGAAGATCGAGAGCGCGAGGACTTACTTCTTGGCGGGCTTGCCACCTTTGGCTGGAGGTGGTGGCGCGGCGGAGAATTCGGTCAAGGTGATGCTGCCATCGGCATCCGCATCCACCTTGGTGAAGGCAGCTTGAATCTGGGCGGCCGTGGCACCCTTGGGCGCTCCGGCGGTGAATTCCGCCAATGACAAGCCTCCGCTCAGGTCCGTGTCGAGCGAGGCAAACTTCGCGGTCACGTCGGGTGGCGTGGGCTTGGCTGGCTTGGCGGTGAACTCTTCCAGCGAGAGGCTGTTGTCCTTGTTCGTGTCGAGCCTCTTGAAGGTCGCGGCGATCTTGGCAGCCGTTGCTCCGGTGGGGGCGCCCGCTGTGAATTCGGCGAGGCTGAGACCACCGCTCGTGTCGGTGTCCAGTGTGACAAACTTTGCCTGCTGAGCCGCAAGACGTTCGGCCTGGATCGCAGCCTCAGCGGCGGCGCGCTCGGTGGCATCCAGCACTCCATCGCCATTGGTGTCATACTTGGCGATCAGCTCCTGGCGTTTGGCTTCGAGGTCAGCCTTCATCGCGGCCTTCTCGGCATCGGAGAGCTTGCCGTCTCCATCAGTGTCATACTTGGCGAGGATCTCCGGCGGCACCGGCGGACCCTTGGGTTTGCCTTTGGCAGGTGCGGAGAAGGCGAAGGCCGAAGTGCTCAGCACCAAGGCTGTGACGAGGAAGAACTTGTTCGGTTTCATGACGGGTTTCGAGGTGGGGTTGGGGTGACTGGTGGACCCGGCTCGTGGGTGATCCAGCGGGCCGTGTGACCGATGATTGTCGATCACGCAGCACCGAAACCGAGCGAACCTGAAGAAGTCGTTAAGTGCGCTTCAAGATGACAGAGATGTAATCCCGAGGCTCGATCTCGAGCTGCGCATGCCCATTGAATCATCGCAGGCGAAACCACGAAAATGGTTCGCCTGCGAGCTAAGCTGAGAGGTGAATGCGGAGGCTATCGCCTCGCCACCTCGTGAATCTCCTTGGCTCCTGTGCGCAGCACTTCAATGCCACTGATGACCGGCATGTGGTCTGCCTCAGTCGCCGTGGTGATCAGATCGAGGGCGAGCACGTCGGTGACAGCGACCTTCTCGAACTCGACGACGTGAGCCTTCTTCTCGCCTCCTGACGCCACCACAGGATCAAAGCTCTTCAGCAAGGTCTTGCCTTGCAGTTGCACATCGAAGACACGCTGCCCGGTCTTGTCATTCTCCAGCGAGGCGAAGTAGAGACGAACGGTGAACGTGTCGGGCTTTTGATCCTTGCCTATGAGTGGCAACTCCGCGTGCGTGAGACCTTTGATGCCGCTGGTGAATACCCAGGGCGTGTCGTGACCACTCACCTGATACGAGTCACTGTTGAACGCGTAGTTGCCACCGCCTTTGAGGATCGCGGGCTTCAGATCGAGCGGCAAGTCGATGCCCGCTCGTGAACTCGGGCGTGGATAGCCCAGCCAGAGCTTGCCATGCGAATCGCGACGATCACCGGGAGCGGCAAGGTTGAGCGCGAGATGCTGCACGGGTGCCGTGGCACCATCGGCATAGTAAACACCCCAGTCGATTTTGTCATCGCGAGGCTCGAACACAATGGTGCTGGCAACGCTGAACAAGCAAACACACCCAGCACTCGCCTCGGGAATCATGACGAGGCCATTGGCAGGGATCGTATTGATCCAGCAACCCAGGCGTTGTCCGGCGAAGTGCTGGGTGCCCTGGTCTTCATCGCGATTGTAGTAGGCGGTGAACTTGCTGCGGAAGAACATCATGTTTGGCGTGGCACTGATCGCGCCGCAGTGGTGGCCGGGGCGAATGAAGGACCACGGTGTCTGCTCGCCTGTGATCGGGTGCGTGCGCATCTTTTGCTGGCCGGTGTAGAGGTCGTAGGACCAGGGCTCGGCGATGATCTCATTGTCGATGATGATCGGGCGATGACGGTAGTTGGCATCCTTGGCCCAGAGCTTCTCACCATTGTTTGCATCGAGCACAACGAGGCGACGGCGGGCAAACTCGCCCTTCATGAATTGCTCCCAGTAGTGGCCATTTGCATTGGCTCCACCGAGGACGATGTGACCGTTGTGATAGAGCAGAGTGAGGCTGCCGCCGCCGTCACCGATCTCGCTGCAATCGGTGACATCGACTGGCTTGGCAAAGATCTGCTTACCGGTTTTGGCATCGAGACCCACCGCGAGGCGAAGGTCCGCCTTCTTGATGCGCTCCTCAGCGATCTGCTGCTCCTTGCCCGTCAGCTTGGCCAGCTCAGACTTGTCCTGATTCAGCATGTCTTCGCGTTGCTCCTTGGTCAGTGAGGCGTCGATGAGGAAGACGCGACCGTCCCCGATGGCAATGCTCACATGGGAGATGTGCTTGCCCGCATACTCCCAGGCAATCTTTTGGGACTGGATGTCGAAGGCGAAGATTTTATCCGTGGAGTCGGCGACCGAGGAGCCACGGCGTTTGCGCTCTTCGGTCAGGGCTTTGCGGTCGGTGCTGGTGCCGAAGAGCAAGCCATCCTGCACAGCGATGTAACCCCACTGGCGCTCTTCTTTTGGCTTGGTTCCAGGCACTTCGAACTCGTGCACGATCCGGCCTGTCGCTGCATCGAACTGCACACACTTCTCTTCGATGACCACGAAGAGCGCGTCGTTCGTCGCGGCCATGTTGCCAGGTTCGCGGGCGGCTTTGAGGCCATCGCGAATCGATCCGGGATTGGTAATCTCCCAGAGCAAATCGCCATTGTAGGCATCATAGGCCATCACGGTGGTATCGCCCTGAATGAACAGGCGACCATTCACACTGATCGGACCCACGGCACCGTTGTGGCGGTTCACCATCTTGCCTGGACCTGGATCACCATACCAAAGCACGCTGAGCCCGCCTTTGATCCGCTGATCGTTGTTAGACGACGTGTTCGCTGCATTGCCATATTGGTGGGACCAATCGCCTGCGCCGGGGAGTGCGGCACGCTTCAGCAAGGTGAAGTCACCCTGCTTCGTGATCGTGGCCTTCTCGTCAGCGAGTTTCGTGGCTGCGAGGAATTCATCCGCCTTGCCGCTGGATGCTAGACAGAGCACGCCACCGAGAGGCTTGAGGTGACGTGCGACATCTGTGGGCACGTTGGTGAAGGATTCGTTGTCCGCGACGATGAGGTTGGCGAAGTAGCTGCCGTAGGGGATGGTCGAGAGGTCGAGGTGATCGAAGGTCAGACGAGGACCATACAGGCCGGTGTTGATCATCTCGGCTCGCGCGGCTTCGACTTTTTTCGCATCGGTATCGACGCCGAAGATGATCAACTGACTGCGCCTAGCGAGTTCGAGCGCGAGGTGGCCACGCTCGTTGCCCAGCACGAGGCAGAAGCCCTTGGTGACGCCCGTGTGTTTCAGGATGGCCTCAGCCTTCCTGGCTGCTTCGGTATCGGCGGGGACCTCTGCGAGAACGGGGGTCGGAGCAGCGCTGCCGCCCGTGGTGAAGTTGTAAATCTTCCCGGTGCTCGTGCTCACCACGAGGTGGTCATTCGCCACCGCGATGCCACGAGCATTGCCATCGACGGTGGATTGCCAGACCTGCTTGCCACTGGCTGTATCAATTGCGATCACTTCATTCTGGCCTCCGGCAAACAAGGTGTTGCCAGCGAGCACGAGAGCCGAGTCGTGCTTCGAGGGCAGCTTCCATCTCACACCCTCGTCAGCGAACGAGGCCATGTCTTTCTTCGCCTTCGCGAGTTCGTCCTGCTTCGTCTTGTAGTCGGCGCGCTTGGGTTCGTAGAGCGCGGTGGCGGCATTCATATCGCTCTCATACTTCGCAAGCGCCGTCTTGATGCTTTCGATACCGGTGCCGGTTTTCTCCGCCTGGGCGAGGCTGTCCTTGGCTTTGCGCAGTTTGGTGGCGTGCTTCTCCACATCCTTCACCAGAGCCAGCGCTGGATGCTTCCGCAGGTCGGCAGTGAGCTTGGTGGCCTTCATCTGCAAGGCGTGACGTTTCCGTGTTCCCTCGGCATGGGCGATCTTGTCAATGCAGGTGATCTCGGTGCCGTTGGCCATGTAGCCCAAATCACCGGCGAGCGTCATCTGAGTGCCCGCGAACCAGCCGAAGCCGGTCTTCTGCTTATCTTGATCCATCGCGAGGATTTGATGTTCGCCGACAGCAAAAATCTGGTCGTCTGCGAGGAAGGCTTGTGTGCCGCCGATTTGTCCACCTGCATCACCACGCCAGCCGGGCTCGGGTTTGACGAGATACTCGCCCGTCTTGCGGTTGAACGAAGCTGCCAGCGAGCGACCTGAGGGGACAAACAAGATGTCCTTCGAGGCCAGCAGGTAGCCCTGAGGCGAGAGGTCATTGCGACCAGCGTCCTGCTGACTGATGGAGTCGTTCTTCCAGATCACTTTGCCCGTCGCTGCATCGACAGCATAAAGATAGACATTCTCGTGCGGGAACACACCTGCTCCGAAGTAGGCCACACCATCATCGACGAGCACCCCCGTGCGCACCGGCCAGCGCGAGACCATGCGACCGCGTGCGAGGATGCGGTCATCATTGGGACCTGCGCGCAGCTTCCACACGAGGCTGCCATCCTTGGCGCTGAGGCAATACACCCAGCCGTCGTCGGAACCGATGAACACGCGACCATCAACGACCATCGGAGCGAGTCGCACCGGAGCGAGTGTGAAGAAGGTCCACACATCGGCCCCCGTCTTGAGATCCTGGCAATGAACCCGACCGTCCACGGACGAACCGAAGAACATCTGATCGCCCACAATGGCCACATGAAACACATCATCAAAGGTGATGCGATTCTTCAAAATCATCGCCTCGTATTGCTTCCCATCTTCACCTGCCCAGGCAAGCTGCGGAGGGGTTGGCGAGGCGAAGGTTGAGCGCAGTGTGAGAGGCAAATTCAAAGTCTCGTCGGTGGAGCCTACGCGAGAAATATCATGCAAGTAAGTGGGCCAGTCTGCATGTGCAGTCAGCGTGATTAAGGACAGTGCGGCGATGAGCTTCATGGTGTGTGTGATACCAACGTGAGCGATCGGCAAATGTTCCCGAAGACACGGCCCTGGAGCGCATTTTATGCCGGGAGTGTTTGTTCCAGGGAGCGAATTGCTCGCTGGCAAAAAAGTCTTCGTGGAATCTCTATAGGTCCGCATAACAGAGGAATGGAGATTAAAGTTGACGTTGTAGCTGACAGCCCCCTAACCTCCCCGCTGTCCAATTGGACACTCTCCCATGTTCTCGTCTCTTACCTCTCGCTGGGGCCGCCATCTGGCCGTTGTCATCACTGCTGCTGCAACCGTTCAGGGACATGCAGCGGAAGGAGTTCGCACGCTGCCTGATTCGGCTGGCGCGCTGGGCATGGCAGGGGGAAGACAGGCTAATCTGCGCGATCCATCGGTGACGCGATCAAACCCAGCGAATCTTCAGTTTCTGCGTGAAGACGCGCTGATGATCAACGTGCAGCCCTGGTATGGGCAGACAGATTTCAGCGGTGTGGACGGAGCTTCTGATTCCATGATCCAGCCATGGAAACCTCTCGGTAGTTTCTATGCCGTGATGCCGATCAATGATGATGCCACGTTTGGTTTTGGTATCACTGCCCCGTTCGGTATTGCCATCAGTTGGCCTCGCGATGGTGCCTTTCGATACAATGCTCCCTATGATGCTGTGCTCCAGACCGCAGCCATCAATCCGGCAGTGGGCGTGAAGCTCTCGGATGCGGTGAACTTCGGTATCGGCCTGGATATTTTTTACTCCCGTCTCAAACTCGACCAAGCCTACCCCTGGGCAGCCGCGCTCGGAGTGCCGGCCGCTGATGGAGACATGACCTTCGAAGGAGATGGCTGGGGCTTGGGTGCGTATGCGGGATTCACTATCAAGCTGGCTGACCATCACCGTCTGGCCATCACGGGACGGCTTCCTGTGACAGTGGATTACGAGGGTGACTTCACGATCAGCAACATGCCTGCGGCACTGCGCGGTCTGTATTCTTCGCGCAGCGACTTTAAGTCGCAGATCGAACATCCAGCGAGCATTGGTGTGGGCTACGGTGTGGACCTGTCGGACAAGCTCACCTTTGGCCTCGACTACGAGTGGATTCAGAACTCGGCGCACAAAAGCCTGCCGCTGAATGTGGGCAAGAATCAGTCCCTGCTACCTGTCGCTGGCCTCGATCTCGAATGGCGCGATTCCTACACCCTTGGTGGCGGATTTGAATACAAACTCACTCCGGCATGGATGCTGCGGGCGGGTTACATGTTCTCCAAGTCCCCGCTCCGTGACCGCACATTTACTCCAGCCATTCCCACCAATGACCGTCATTTGTTCAGCATCGGCACTGGTTACACTTTTGGCAAAAACACCATCGACTTTGCGTATTCGTTTGTGCCCATGGAAACCCGCCATGTGCGCACGGCTGCCACTCCTGCTTTCAATGGCGACTACGAGATCGAGTGGCATGTGTTCAGCCTGAGCTACACCCGACGATTTTGATTAGCGGCCATTATTCCAGCTGATCGACGGAACGTTTTTCCCTCCCATGAAATCCAGAATCAGCAGCTCGTTCGTCATGTTTGTCGCGATGCTTGTGCTCATCGCGCTGCCTGTGACGCTGACGTTGTTCACGGTGCATCATCCTCATGACATGGTGCCCACATCGGACAATCCCACGCCCTATGGTTACACCTGGAGTTGCTTGATGTTCGTCATCCCAGTGGCGGTTCTGGGCTGGTGGTTTCATTTCCATTGGTCGCAGAAGATGGACAAGCGTGCGTTCTACATCGCCGTCGCTGCCTTTGCGGTTTCGGGCAGCGTGCTGGACATCACCTTGGGGAATGCGTTTTTTGTGTTCCCCAACAAGAATGCCGTCATCGGCTGGTTCATCCCTGGATGGAAGTTCGGCGAGGGCTGGGTGAAGAACCTGCCGGTGGAGGAGTTCGTGTTTTATGTGTCGGGCAATCTGTTCACCCTGCTCGTCTATCTGTGGGGGAGCAGTGTCTGGTTTGATCGCTACAATCCCGAGGGCTATCAAACGCTGCCCAAGAACACACGCAAAATGTTCAAGCCTCACTGGGATTCGCTCGTGTATGCGGTGGTGCTCATCATCGGAGCGATTGTGGTGAAGAGGTTTCTCGTCCCGCCTGAGAATCGCGCCGGGTTTCCTGGCTACTTCATCTTTGAGGTGTGCGTGCTGTTTGGGCCGACGTTTGTGTTGTTTCACAGCGTGAAGGATCTGATCAACTGGCGAGCCATGGGCCTTTCCATTGTCATGATGTGGCTGATCAGCGTCATCTGGGAAGCCACACTGGCGCTGCCCTATGGTTGGTGGGGTTTCAACAAGTCCATGATGCTCGGCATATTCATTCGTGGCTGGTCGAACCTCCCGATTGAAGAGCCGATTTTGTGGACGCTGGCTCCGTGGGTGACAGCGATGATGTATGAAGCGGTTCGATTGTTCGTTAGCAGTGAGAACTCCACGCGCGAAACGCTCCTGGGCGGCAAAACCGGGCTATTACCCACCCGCCAGGATTGAGTTACCATCGAATGAACGGAAGCACGCGATACCAAGTCTGCGAAGTGCTCCACGAGAGCGCGCGCTCTCGTGTATGTCGGGGTATCTGTGAAGACACGGGCGAGCGCGTGATCCTGAAGTTCGCCAGTCCGCTGGATCGTGATGCGGGGGTGATCAGCCAGCTTCGTCATGAGCACCAGATTCTACTGCGCATGGCGAAGCGCACGGGAGACTCTGTGGCCCTGACGGTGATCGATGGCGTGGATGCTCTGGTGCGCGCGGACCATGGGGGTGCCCCGCTGGCCATGTTGCTCAAGGAAGGACCAATGGCGGTGGAACTCGGGCTGACGGCCGCACGGTCGATCATTGAGGCGCTCGACGGCGTGCATCGTGCCGGTGTAGTCCACAAGGACATCAACCCCTCCAACATCCTCTGGCATGATGCCGAAGCGACGGCTTCCCTGATCGACTTTGGCATCGCTCAGTATGAGCAGGGTGATGAGACGCCGATTCTCGCGGCCTCCATCGCAGCAGGCACCTGGGCCTACGCCGCTCCAGAGCAGAGCGGGCGAATGCGGCGCACGCCTGACGAGCGTGCGGACCTTTATGCGGTGGGCATCACCTTGTTTGAAATCTTCAGCGGCAGCGTGCCATTTGTGGCTGGTGACGTGGCGGAATTGATCCACGCGCATCTGGCCGTGAAACCTCCGACGCTTGCCGAGCGTGCGCCAGGTGTGCCGGTGCAGCTTTCCAATATTGTGGCCAAGCTGCTCGAAAAAGAGCCCGAGCATCGCTACCAGACCGCCTCGGGATTGCTGGCCGATCTGCAACGGCTGACGACGGATTCGTCTGCGTTTCCGCTGGGCCTCCAAGACTCGATTGAGCGCTTCGACGTGCCCGAACGCCTTTACGGACGTGAGGCAGAGATCGATACACTCCTGGCCGAGTTTGATCGTGCTCGCGCCGGGGCATCGCGGTGTGTGTTTGTCGCTGGATACTCCGGCATTGGGAAGTCGGCGCTCGTGAGGCACATCCAGCAGTCCGTTATCACGCATCACTGCACCTTCCTCAGTGGCAAGTTTGACCAGCTTCAGCGCAATGTCCCCTTCGCCACACTCGTGCAGGCATTTCAGGGGCTCATCCGCCTCATGCTCAAGGAGAGCGAGCAGCGCGTGGGTGAGCTGCGCGGGCACTTGCTTGAGGCGCTGGGCGAAGGCGTTCGCGTGGTGGTCCCCTACATCCCGGAGCTGGAACTCATCGTGGGCAAGCAGCCTCCGCCTGATCCGCTGCCGCCAGCGGAGGCACACAATCGCCTGCGTCGCGTCTCGCTGAATTTCATGAAGGTCTTTGCACGGCCTGAGCATCCATTGGTGCTCTTCCTTGATGACCTTCAGTGGGCCGATCCCTCCACGCTGGAGATGATCGAACTCTACGCCTCCACGGACCAGCTTTCCCACCTGCTGCTCATCGGCGCGTATCGAAACAATGAAGTCGATGCCACGCATCCGCTGACGGTGATGCAGCAGCGCTTGAAGCAATTGCCTGAGCCGCCGCTGACGATCAAGCTGGGGCCGTTGCCCGCCAGTGGCTTGAGCTTGATGCTGGCCGACATCTTGCGCACGGACACCGCCTCCGTCGCATCGCTGGCACAGATCTGCATGGCGAAGACGGATGGCAATCCCTTCTTCCTTATTCAGTTCCTTCGTTCGCTCTACGATCATGGACTGATCGCCTTCAACAAAGAGGTGATGAAGTGGGAGTGGATGGAGGACCTCATTCGTTCGCAGCGTGTGCAGGAGAACGTGGTGGACCTGATGATTCGCCGTGTGGGCGAGCTGCCACAGCGGACTCGTGATGTGCTGAAGACGGGCGCGTGTTTTGGTCCCTCCTTTGATCTTGTGCCTATCGCCAAGCTGCGGGGCAGCAGCGTGGAGGAATTGCTGACGGATGTGTGGGCGGCGGTGAAGCCCATGTTCATCGTGCCGCTGAACACGACGCAGATTCACGCTGGCCATGTGATGGGCGGCGCAGGTGGTGCGGCACCCAGGCAGTTTCAGTTCATCCATGATCGCGTGCAGCAGGCGGCGTATTCACTGATCGGAGAGGACGAGAAGCCAGCGCTGCATCTGAGCATTGCCCGCCTTTTGTTCAAAGGCATGGACGAGCGTGAACTCGATGATCAGCTCTTTGACGTGGTGCATCATTTCACGCTGGGCAAGTCCTTGCTCAAAGATGGCACCGAGCGCCTCAGTGTTGCCGAGTTGACCTTGCGCGCTGGTGAGAAGGCAAGGGCATCAGCGGCCTTCCCCTCCGCACGGAATTTTGCTCACGCGGCACTTGCCTTGCTCGATGAGAATAGCTGGACAACGGACTACACCTTGAGGTTTCGCGCAGGCTTCCTGGCGGCTGAATCTGCTTATCTCTGCCAGGACTTCACGGAGATGGAGCGGCTAGCGGAGGATCTCAGCAGCCATGCTCGCGATGTGCTGGATCGTGCCCGCATTGCCGAGGTGCGCATCCAGGCGTTGATGGCGAAGGCTGAGCCGATCGCGGCCATCCACCATGCCCTGCCGATCCTTCGCGAACTGGGTGTAAAGCTGCCTGCGAATCCCGGCACGCTTGATGTGATGATCGGCATGGCGAAGACGGAGATCCGCCTGCGCAAGTTCAAGATCGAAGACCTCCTGCACCTGCCGGTGATGACGGACCCCGCGAAGCTCGCCGCCTCGCGCATCCTTGAGCATGTTTATTCGAGCGCCTACTTTGCGCTGCCGAACCTGTATCCCCTGATCATGTTCGCCTTCATCCGCATGTCTCTCCGCTATGGGAATACGGCGGCGTCAGCGGTGGGATACTCGGCTTATGGCGTGATTCTATGCGGCATGTTCCGCCAGATTGAGCGGGGCAATCGCTTCGGCAAACTGTCGCTCGACTTGATGCGGCAACTGATGGCAAACCACATCAAGGCGAAGATCGTGCAGGTCACGCAAGGCTTCGTGACGGTGTGGAAGCATCACCCTGACACCGTGATCGATAGCTTTCTCGATGCCCATCAGGCAGGCATGGAATGCGGTGATCTGGAGTTTGCCTCCTACACCTGCCAGATGATCGGATTCTTCCATCTCTGGAGCGGCGCTCCTCTGGAGGGAGTCGATGAAGAGATGCGGACCTACACGCGCGTCATCGAGCGCCTTCAGCAGACGACGCCGCTGTATCAGATCCGTATCTGGCATCAGCTCACGGCCAATCTCCTCGGTCAAGCTGCCAATCCGCTGCGCATGTCTGGCGAGCACTACGAGGAGAGCACGATGCTCGCCAAGCATCGCGAGGCGAAGGACGAGATCGCCCAGTTCTTCGTGCATCATTGCAAGATCACCCTCGGCCTTTTCTATGACGATCCAGCCGAAGCGCTCGAATCCGCTGAAGAGGCGATCCGTTTGCAGAAAAAAGGCGTGGCTATCGGCAGCACGGTGGTGCCCATTTTTCACGCCTACGTGGCGCTGCTATTCCTGATCAAGGCGCGCATCAGTCCGGCTGCCGAGCGTCGTGGCTGGCAGAAGAAAGCGGGTGCTCAACTCAAGCCCCTGCGGCAATGGGCGGCGGCGGCACCGATGCACGGCGAGGCGAGGTATTTGCTGGTGAGAGCTGAGCTGGCGGCGGACGACGGTGAAGAGATGCGGCTGTTGCACGAGTCGGAGCAGGCCGCGCGAAAGCATCGCAATGAGATCGAGCTGCCATTGATCCATGAGCGGCTGGGGGCCTTCTATCGGAAGCTCGGGCAGATGACAATCAGCCAGATGTTCTTCACCGAGGCGCTGCTGGGCTACCGTCGGCTTCAGGCGCACGGAGTTGCAGAGCGTCTCATTCGCCAGCATCCCGCATTGGCCTTGAAGACGAGGGCTACTGATTCGGTCGCTACGAGCCAGACCATGTCGCTTGGGGCCACCAGCCTGCTGGGCAATACCTCCACCATGACGGGCAGCACCACCTCTTCCATGGTGGATGTGTCTTCGCTAGTGAAAGCCACGCAGGCACTGTCGGGTGAGATCGTGCTAGAGCGTCTGTGCGTGCGCTTCATGCAGATCATGCTGGAGAATGCGGGCGCTGATCGCGGGCTGCTTGCCTTGTTCACGGGCGAGACGCTCCTCATTGAGGCGGAGGCCAGGGTGGTGCCGGCTGAGGTGAACGTGCTCAAGGCACTGCCTGTGGATACGAAGCGCGATGGCCTGCCAATCGCCCCTGTGCAGATCTTCAATTACGTGCAGCGCACCCAGGAGCCGTTGGTCATCGACGACGCGATGCGTAGCGACTTGTTCAAGAACGATCCCTTCGTCCAGCGCGAAGCGCCGCGGTCCGTCATTTGTGTGCCGCTACAGCATCAGCGTCGCTTCACGGGCATTCTCTACCTTCAGAACAAGCTCACCTCACATGCCTTCCCGCCGGATCGCGCGTTCATGCTGCAATCCCTGTCCTCGCAGGCTGCGATCTCCATCGAGAACGCGCGCCTCTATGGCAACCTCGAAGCACTGAACCGCTCGTATGCACGGTTCGTGCCCGTGGAGTTCCTCCAGATGCTCGACCGCCGCAGCATCACCGATGTGAAGCTCGGCGATCAGGTGCAGCGCCACATGAGTGTGCTCTTCTCTGACATCCAGGGCTACACCTCACTGTCCGAGCGCATGACGCCGGAAGAGAACATCAACTTCATCAACGCCTACCTGAAGATGATGGAGCCAGTGCTGCACAATCACTTTGGCTTCATCGACAAATACATCGGCGATGCCATCATGGCGCTCTTCCCGCGCACTCCAGCCGATGCTGTGCGCGCCGCAGTCGAGATGCTCAGCACGCTGAAGACTTACAATGAGAAGCTGGGCGGCGCTCCGCTCGGTGTGAGCATCGGCATCAATACGGGCAATCTCATGCTCGGCGTGGTGGGCGGCACCGACCGGCTGGATACCACGGTCATCAGCGATGCGGTGAACCTTGCTGCCCGGATCGAATCCCTCACCCGCACGTATGGCATCTCGCTTCTGATCACCGAGCATACCTATGCGGAGCTGCCGAAGGAGGACGAAATTTCCCAGTGCATTCGCAGGGCGGATCGTGTGGTAGTGAAGGGCAAGTCCCAGGCGGTCGATGTGTATGAAGTCTTTGCCGCAGACATGACCGAGGTGCGTCGGCACAAGCGTGAATCTCTGGCGGATTTCAATGCCGCCTACGATGCCTTCCACGCGGGCGATCTGGAATCAGCGAGGCTGGCCTTCCAGAAACTGTTCACTGAATGCCCCGATGACAGGGTGGTCGCGCACTACATCGAGCGCTGTCGTGGCGGGACGGTGTAACACGCCGTGAAGGACGCGGTATTCTCTTTGTCAGTTTCATATTCGTCATTTCACCATCATGAGCACCACACCTCCCAAACGCATCGCCATCGTCGGCGGCGGCATCTCGTCGATCATCACCGCCTTCGAACTCACGGCCACGCCCGAGCTTCGTGCCCAGCACGAAGTTACTCTCTATCAGATGGGCTGGCGTCTTGGCGGCAAGCTCGCCAGCGGTGGCAATCCCCGCATCGGCGGGCGCAATGAAGAGCATGGTCTGCACGTCTGGTTCGGGTTTTATGACAACGCATTTGCCGAGATCTCCCGGTGCTATGAGGAGCTGGCGCAGATTCAGCCCGAGGCGCGCTACAAGAGCTACGAGCAGGCCTTCCAGCCCTGTGATTACACACCTGTGGGCCACTGCACGGACGATGGGAGCTATGGGTTCTGGGACTTCTACTGGCCTGTGATGCCTGGCACGCCCGGGGTTTACAATCCCTTGCCGCGTCCCCTGATCCTGCTTGGCGATGTGCTGCGCTGGCTGCACGAGCGGATTCACAATCACTTCGATATTGCCAAGTTCATCTCCGTCGAGGCAGGCAAGCTGGTCGGCGAATTCCACGAAGCCTTTGAGCGTCTGCTCAGTCAGGTGGAGCACACCGTCGCGCCTCTTCAGGTGCTGTCTGACAACTGGGTGGATGCAGGATTCCAGCGCGCTGTCTCATGGATCGAATCTCTCTCCCAAGTATCAGACGTGAGCGGCTACGTGGATGCGAATCTGCTCATCGCCTACCTCACGCAGTTCAAGAATCACCTCATCGCCGCCATCCATACCCTTGGCTTACGGCACCCTGACGATCATCCAATCGTGAGCGGCATCGAGCTTGCTTTCACCACCATCATCGGGCTGCTCAAGCCGGAGAATGGCTGGTTGGAGGACTTCAATCTCAACCGCTTTGATGACATTGATCTGCGCGCCTGGCTCATCGCCAATGGTGGCAATCCAGTGGTGGTCAATGAGTCCTCCATCCTTCGTGCGCTGTATGACATCCCGTTTGCCTATGTGAATGGCGACATCTCCCAGCCCAACTTCGCGGCGGGAGCCTCCCTGCGCTGGGTGTTCCGCACCGTGTTTACCTATCGCGGCCATGCGATGTATGAGCCGCAGTGCGGTTTCGGCGAGGCCGTAATCGCGCCGTATTACAAGGTGCTGGAGGCACGCGGGGTGAAGTTCCAGTTCTTCCACAAGCTGGTGGAAACCGTCGTCTCCGATGACAAGACGAGCGTGCAATCACTTCGCTTCGCGCTGCAAGCGCACGCGATTGGCGGCACCTACAATCCGGTTAGTTTCACCGGCGGCCTTTATCACTGGCCAATCGAGCCGGACTGGAATCAACTGGTGAACGGCGAGGATGCACGAAACGCAGGGGCGGACTTTGAATCTCATTGGAACGCCTATCCACCCGTGGGCGAGGTGGTGATCAACGCGGGCACGGACTTCGATCATGTAGTGATCGGGCTCGCTGGTGGTGTGTGGAAGAGGCTCAACGCCGTGGACAAGTCCCCGGTGGGCAGCCTGCTCGATGCGATTCCTCAGTTCAATGCCGCCGCGTCCAGCCTCGGTCTCGTGGCGACCTCGGGCGTGCAGTTCTGGTTCAACAAGGCGGTCACTGAGCTGGGCTGGAAGTTGAGGCCCGCCAGCGTGGGCGGCCCCGAGCCGCTCGATGTGTGGGCGGATATGTCTCAGGTCATCGCTACGGAGGACTGGACCGGCGAAGTGCCGAAGTCCCTGCACTACCTGTGCGGGCCGGTGGCGACGACGCTTTACGCCCAGCCATCGACTGATAACACCGTGCCCGCGCAAGCCGAGGCCATCGTCGATCAGATGACGCTGGAGTGGCTGGAGAAGTTTGGTGTGTGCGATTGGCCAGGAGGGAAGGATGCCAATGGGAACTTCGATTGGTCGATCCTGTTCGATCCTTCGAATGCATCCGGCAAAGACCGGCTGAAGTCCCAGTATCTGCGAGCCAATGTTACGCCGACCGAATGCTGCGGACAGTCCCTCGCTGGCACCACGCGGTTCCGTGTTAGTTCTGATGACATGCTTTTGAAGAACCTCTCCATTGTCGGGGCCGATACAAACACGGGTGTGAACGTGACCTGTGTGGAAGGTGCGACCATCTCTGGACGGAAGGCATCGCGCGCCATCTGTGGCTCCCCGCAGTTCATCCCCAACGAGAATTACATGGGCGGCCCGTTCCCCCCCATCTCCACTCCCAAAGCCTAATCTATGAGCCAATCCCTTCCTCGTTACGTGGACATCGCGGGTCGCTGTGATGCTTCCGTCAAGCCGCCAGGTGTTTTCACCGGTGCGTCATCCTGGACTTTCGCTGTGAAAGCGGATCGCGAAAAACTGCAATCCCTGGCGCAGCAGATCC
>CAUJJC010000335.1 GCA_963204975.1 Verrucomicrobiota bacterium
CGAGCCCTTCATTTACGATCTGCTTCCGCAAGCCAGCCCCGCTATCAAAGGCCAGCTCGTCGCGGTGCTAGCCGCTGGTGCGCCGCTTGAACTGCTGAAGCGCATGGATCGTGGCGAACTGCCAAAGGCGCTCATCGACGTCGAGAAGCGATGGGGCATGCAGCGCGGCAAAGGCGAACTCGCCGAGCTGGCGAAGAAGCTCTTCGGTCAGCCGAGTGCAGATCGCGCCGCCGTAATCGCGAGCTACATGGATTGCACGAAGACCCTCGGCGATGCCGCGAAAGGCAAGGCGGTCTTCCAAACCATCTGCATCGCTTGTCACAAGATCGGCGACATCGGCCAGGACGTGGGGCCGCCGCTTGCTGACATCAAAGTGAAGCCGGTCGAAGGCCTGCTCTCCGACATTCTCGATCCCAATCGCATGTTCGAAGCCCGCTGGTCCGCGTATCAGATCGACACCAAAGACGGCAAGGTCCTCATGGGCCTCGTCACTGGCGAAACCACCGAAGCCGTGACGCTCACGATGATGGGAGGCGTGAAGGAACTCATTCAGCGCAGCAACATCAAGACGATGAAGTCACTCGACCGTTCGCTGATGCCGCTCGGTCTTGAGGCCGGGATCAACAAGGAGCAGATGAGCGACCTGCTGGCGTTCTTGCTGGGACGTTAACCCAATCGCCAGTTTTGGACAGGCTGGTTCAGGATTTGCGCGACGAGTGCTGTTGTTCATCCTGAAACCTCCTGTTGATCCTGTCTAAAGTCAGGCTGCGCCTACAACTCCAACTGAATTCCCAGCTCGATGACCTGCCGTGGGGGTAGTTCGAAGTAACCCGTCGCAGGACGGGCGAGCCGGGAGAGCAGCACGAACAGAGACTTCCGCCACTTGGCGATCTTGCCGGGGCCGGTGGTGTGGAGCAGCTCGCGGCTCTGGTAGAAGCTGACGCCGCCGGGCTTGACCGTGGCTTTGTCACTGATGGCGCGGATGAGATCATCGAAGACCTGAGGTGTCTCGGCGAAGCCATACTTCAGTGTGACGCGGAAAAAGTCCTCATACATCTCATCGACTTCCATTCGCTCGGTGGGGCTGACCTTGGGATGCTGCTCGAACTTCACGGTGAGGAGCACCACGTTTTTATGCAGCGCCTTGTTATGCTTCAGATGATGGAGCAAGCACAGGGGCAGTCCTTCCGCCGAGGCACTCATGAAGACGGCGGTGCCGGGCACGCGGATGATGCGGTCGTGCTTGAGTTCATCAACGAGGTAGCTGACCGGCAGGCGACCGCGCATCATGGCATCGCGGAGGATTTCGCGGCCATCGATCCAGGTTTTCATGACGATCCAGATGGTGAGGCCGATGGCCAGCGGGAACCAAGCACCATCGACGAATTTGAGCAGGCTGCCGGTGAGGTAGCCGAGTTCGAACAGGAGGAAGAGAATGGTGGGCAGAGCCGCCTTCCACACGGGCCAGTTCCACACCTTGATGGCGACGAGGAAGAAGAGGCAGCTCGTGAGGGTCATGTCCATCGCGACGGACAAACCGTAAGCGGCGGCGAGGTTGCTCGATGACTTGAAGGTGAAGACGAGCACCAAGCACGCGACCATGAGCAGGTAGTTGATCTGCGGCATGTAAATCTGGCCGCGCACGTCGGCGGAGGTGTGGACAATTTTGAGGCGCGGCAGGCAGCCGAGTTGCACCGCCTGCTGGGTGAGGCTGAAGACGCCGGTGATCATGGCTTGCGAGGCGATGATGGTGGCCATGGTGGCGAGGATGACCACGGGCACGAGCGCGGGCTTGGGCACGAGGCTGTAGAAGTGATGGAAGTTCTCGCCCAGGGACGCATTCATGTCCGACAGGACGAGTGCGCCCTGGCCCATGTAATTGAGCACCAGCGCGGGCAGCACCAGGATATACCAGCTCTTCACCAGCGGCGGACGGCCGAAGTGGCCGATGTCTGCATACATCGCCTCGCAGCCAGTGACGGCCAGGAGAACCATGCCCATGAGCACCACGCTTTCGTGCCCGTGGTGCAGGAGGAAGTTCACACCATGATGGGGCAGCAGGGCGGCGAAGATGTCTGGATGCTTGCCGATGTTGATGAGTCCGAGAACGGCGAGCGTGATAAACCAAAGCATCATCACGGGGCCGAAGGCGACGCCGATTTTTTCCGTGCCGAAGCGCTGCACGAGGAAAAGGCAGAAGATGATGCCGGCGGCGATGGGCACGACGTATTCGGCAAAGCCCGGACGAATCTGCTCCAATCCTTCCACGGCGGACAGCACGGATATCGCCGGGGTGATCATGCCGTCGCCGTAAAGCAGGCAGGCTCCGAACATGCCGGCGAGCGAAATGACCAGCATCGACTTGGGATTGAAGGCGCGCTTGGTGGACCGGAACAAGGTGAGCAAGGCAAACATGCCGCCCTCCCCCTGATGGGTGGCATGGGTGATGAAGGTGAGGTATTTGAAGCACACCATCGCCACCAGGGACCAGAACATGAGCGAGATCGGACCCAGCACACCCAGCGGGTCGCCCGGAGTGGGTGGCGCGTGGTTGAGGCACTCTCTCAGCGCGTAGAGAGGACT
Source organism: Verrucomicrobiota bacterium (assembly GCA_963204975.1). GTDB lineage: Bacteria > Verrucomicrobiota > Verrucomicrobiia > Verrucomicrobiales > Verrucomicrobiaceae > JAEUHN01. The sequence continues at coordinate 2,584 of CAUJJC010000335.1, forward strand.
GGTGCCGATGTCCCCAAAGACCACTCCCAAAGCCAGCAAGGCCAGGGACCAATTGTTTCCAGATTTGTTTTCTGACATTTCAATACTCCGGGAAATGCCCGAAGCCCGGTGAGGGGGCACAACCGGTTAGCGAGTGGTCACGGAGAAGCAAGTGGCAAGGTTGGAATGAAAAATCCCTGGCCCTGCGCCTGCTCTAGCCCCCACCGCCGAGGTTGCGCGTCTCGATCCAGCGGACGGCGAACCGGACAACAGCGGCCCCGGTGGGCATCTCGAGTTTCTCGCGGATGTGGGCGCGATGGACTTCGACGGTCTTCGGGCTGATGCCGAGGCGGTGGGCGATGTCTTGAGTGCCGAGGCCATGGCCGAGCAACTCGAAGATTTCGAACTCGCGATCACTCAGGCGGCTGACACCTGCCTTGGCCCCCTGGGCCTTGCCTGCGAACGAGGCGAAGATCTCGGCGCTCATCTTGTCACTGACGTAGAATGCTCCCTCCATCACGCGGCGGATGGCATTGATGAAGGAACTGCGGTCCGCGTCCTTCATGATGTAGCCCTTGGCTCCGGCCTTGAGCGAGCGCTCGGCGTAGAGGGATTCGTCGTGCATGGAGATGACCAGGATGACCTGCTCGGGGATCTGGGCCTTGATGTCCTTGATCAATTCCAGGCCGTTGCGCCCTGGCAGGGTGATGTCCACGATGACCACATCGGGCTTCGTGGTGAGCACCACCTCCAGGCCCTTGGCTGCGTCCGCTGCCTCGGCCACGACTTCGAGGTCGGCCTGGCTATTGACCAACTGGATCAGCCCCTCGCGCATGAGCGTGTGATCTTCGATGACGACGATGCGATGCCGGGGCGTGCCGGGCTTTGTGGCGGAGGGGTCTGCAATGGTTTTCTTCATGGCACGGTGGGGGCTGGTTGGGGATTGAGTTTGGAGAGAGGAATCTCACAGCGCACGGCGAAGGAGGAGTCCGGCGGCTGGAGTTCGAATTCGAGGCGGGCATCCATGCTCTCGGCGCGATGGCGCATGATGTGCAGGCCCATACCTTGGGAGCGGTCCGCAGTCGGGCTCATGGGATGGCCGTTGTTGCTGACGCGCAGGACGAGACTGGTCGGGCTCTCAGTCACGGCCAGACGAACGATGGGGGCCTGGCCGTGCTTGGCTGCGTTGGTGATGCACTCCTGGGCAATGCGATAAAACTGGGTGGCCACATGGGGAGGCATGGCGGGGAGTTCATCGGGCAGTTCCAGTTCGCATTCGATGCCGAGCAGTTCACGGGAGCTGCGCACCAGCCCTGCCAGCGCCACGCCGAGCCCCCCGGCCTCGATTTCCACGGGCGAGAGCCCGCGCGCCAGGCTGCGGGTGATGCGGATGGTATCGGTCAGGCGGTCCACGATTTGATCCGCTTCGTCCATGAGCGCGGGGGCGTGCTCCGCCAGGCTCTCTTCCAGGTCCTGCATGTTCATCTTCACGGCGGCGAGCCGCTGGCAGATGTCATCGTGCAAATCCTGGCCGATGCGCCGTTGCTCGCGTTCGCTGGTATTGGTGATTTCACGGCCCAGCGCCTCGCGTCGAGCCTCGGCAGCCTTGCGCTCCGTGATGTCGTGCATGACCACCTGGGTGGCCTGCCCGCGAGCATCGCTGAAGACGGAGGCCACCGTCTCCACTTCCAGGATGGTGCCATCACGGCGGACGATTTCCTCCTCCACGGGCGGTGCCGAGGTCCCGCCACGGAGCACCTCGCGGATGCGCTGCTTCACGCTTTCGTGGTGCCGGGGATGAATGAAATCAAAAGGGGAGCGCCCGATGATTTCGTCAGGCGTCTCCAGCCCCAGCATTCGCAGGCCCGTGTCGTTGATGTATTCGATCACGGAGTCACGCGCCACATAGACCATGGCGGGCAGGGACTCGACCATCAGCCGGTAGCGCTTTTCCTGGGATCGAATGCCCTCGGCCTGGCGGCTGATGATGCTGTGCGTCTCGCGTAGCGCGCGGTCGATCTCCGCCAGTTCATCGTTGCCATCCAGGGCGCGGTCGCTGAGATCGCCCGCCGAGATCGCTCGTGCATCGCCCAGGATTTTGGTTACGCGTCGGGTGATGACGCGATCCAGCACTAGCCAAAGTCCACCGCAGGCCAGGAGCAAAGCCGTGCCCGAGCTGATCGCGTGCGCTACTGCCGCATTGCGGGCCTCCAGCAAGGGCTCCTTCAAATCCATCTCCAGGATGAAGTAGCTGGGCTCCGGCGCAGATAGAGGGAACACGCCGACCATGCCGCTGCTGTCATCTGCGGCTTCGATGAGGCGATGATTTTCGATCAGCGTCTTTTGCAGCACGGCCAACACATGAGCAGGGAGCAGCCCCGTCGCAGGTTTGCCCGTCCACGATTCCCGTTCAGCCACCACGATTTGCTGCTTTTCATCCACCACCACGGCTTCCTTCACGCCGGGGATGTTCAGGTGGCGCTTCAAGTCGGAACGAATGGCGTCCACCCGACGCTCCTTCAGCATTCGTCCTAAACCCAGTGCCATGCGTTGTCCGGTGTGCTTGCACTGGTTGGAAACACTGCGCCGGGCGCGCTCCTCATCCACCTTCGTCAGATAGAGGAACTGAAACAGAATCAGGCCGAGCCCGAACGCCAGAAGCAGCAATGGCAAGGAGAAGCGCAAGGGTGGCAGCCCGCCGCGAGGCACCTCTGTCGGAGGCGGAGCAGGGTCCAGTGGCTGTGCAGTGGAAGACATAGCGGCAGATTCCAAGATAGCGCCGTCCTAGGCCAGGACGATCTGTGTTTCACAGAAGAAAGAAATGAAGGCCCCGTAAACCTTACCCCACATAAGGGGAAACATCAGCCTGAGATTCGCCCTTGCCACCCTCGGGGTCAGCGCCATGAATGCGCCGCCATGAGCCTGCCCCTCGAAGACCTTTTCAACGACGTCATCAACAAAACCCAACGCGGTCTCCGCCTCAGCGATGAAGACCTCGCCGCCCAGGCTGGAGTCAGCCTCGAAGCGCTCCAGGCAGTTAAAGGTGGCACCGCCGACGATGCGACGATCGCCGCCGTTGCGGCTCCGCTCAAGCTCCACGGACCCACTTTGATCACCATGGCCCACAATGGCTGGCGTCCAGCTGATGTGCTGCTCGACGGGCTCGCCCAATTCAACACCACCTGGGACGACATGACCGTGAACGCCTACATCGTCTGGGACCCGCAAACCCGCAACGCCATCGCCTTCGACACAGGTGCCACGGCTCAACCGATGCTCGACTTCCTGCAAGCCAACGGTCTCCGGCTTCGCCTGCTCTACATCACTCACACCCACCCCGATCACATCGCGGACATCGCCTCGATCAACGCCGAAACGGTTCTCATCAACGAGCGCGAACCGGTTCCCGGTGCCCAGACCTTCCAGGTGGGAACCAGTGGTGCGTGGGGCTTCGACAATCTCAAGATCGAAGCGCGCAACACCTACGGCCACAGCAAAGGCGGCACCACGTATGTCATCACTGGTCTCGCTCAGCCCGTCGCCGTCGTGGGCGATGCGCTCTTCGCTAGCAGCATGGGCGGCGGCATGGTGTCCTTCACGGATGCGCTGTCCACCAATCGCAGCGAGATCTTCAACCTCCCTGACAATACCATCGTCTGCCCCGGCCACGGCCCGCTCACGACCATCGGCGAGGAGAAGGCGAACAACCCTTTCTATCCCGAATTCAAGGTGTAGCCCCACCGGGCGATCAGCTCCGCACCGCCCATCGCAGCTTGGCCGATGACGCACGCGGATTGAGGCGCAGTTCCTCCGCGCCAGCACGCACCACTTCATCAGCGATACGGGAGTAGGTGCCATCGAGCAGCCCCGCCTTGAAGGCCTTTTTCACGCGTCGGTCCTCACCGCTGTGGAAGGTGAGCACTGCCACACGTCCGCCTGATCGCAGGCTCGAAGGCAGCGCCCGCAGCCAGGTATCGAGCGCCCCAAACTCATCGTTCACTTCAATGCGCAGAGCCTGGAATACCCTGCGCACCGTCGCATCCACATCGTCCTCAGCCATGCCTCGCGGCAAAGCCGAACGAACCATCGCGGCCAACTCGCGTGTGCGTTGGATCATCCGCCCCGCCAGAGCTGCAGCCAGCGCGGCAGCACGCGTTTCGTCAGCATTCTCGGCCAGCATCTCCGTGAGCTTGGCGGCACTCGCCCGTGCCAGCACCTCGCTGGCTGGCAAACCACGCTGCGGATTCATGCGCATGTCCAGCGGTCCATCGTGTTTGAAACTGAAGCCGCGCTCCGGGTTGTCGATCTGCATGGATGACACCCCCAAGTCCGCCAGCACCGCATCCGCGCCCTCCACCCAGCCCACCTCGATCAGGGCTCGCGAGATCCCCGCGAAGTTCATCCGCCGGACGAGCACCGACTCCGCAGGAAAACCCTGCGCCCGCAGCCGGGCCTCCGTCTTCACGATCTCCATCGGGTCCTGATCCAGGCCCAGCAGCACACCGCCCGGTTGCACTGCCTGAAGCAAAGCCTTTGCATGACCACCGTAACCCAGGGTGCAGTCCACCACTCGTTCGCCAGGCTGGAGTGCCAGCACTTCAATGATCTCATCGAGCATGATCGGCACATGCATTCCCGCCGGGGTTTTGCCTGACGCGATCACCTTCGCCACCGTCTCCGCGTATCGCTCGGGGTTGTGCTCCTTGTATTTGTCTTCAAATCGACGCGGGTTCTTGCCGCTGTAGCGCGGGCGACGCTTGTGCGGCGTGGGCGCAGGTGTGTCGTCGCTCATAGCTCGTTGTATTTCGCGTTCGAGCCCCGTGCCTTGTCCACCGGGTAGCGGCGCTCGTTTTTGTCGAGCTTCGCGAGGATCGCCTGCTCCAGGTTGATGCCCGAGTTGTGAGCGAACTCAAAGAGCAGCATCGCCACATCCGCCATCTCCTCGCTGATCTCGTCACGCTTCTCACGCACCACCGCTTCCGATTGCTCCGGTGACTTCCACACGAAGGGCTGCATCAGTTCGCCCGCCTCGGCGGCTACAGCCACCGCCATCTCTTTGGGATTGTGAAACTGCAGCCAGTCCCGCGCATCGCGAAAGGCACAAATTCGCGCCGTGATCTCTTCAATACTCATCGGAGCATGATGGAGACACGCGCAGTGGCGGCAACCGCAATCCCGCGCTAGAAGCCCGCCCATGACCGTCCAAGAGAACCAGCAACGCCTCATCGACGACCTGCTCTTCATCCCCGACGTGCAGGAGCGTCTGAGCATCCTCGTCAGCCGCGCCAAGTCCACCTTGCCCGAGTCGGACAAGACCGATGCACACCTCGTGCGCGGCTGTGTGAGCCGCGTCTGGCTCGTGCCCGAGATTCGTGATGGCAGATGCTACTTCGGCTACGACGCCGACTCCCCCATGGTCAAAGGCCTCGTCGGTCTGCTCTGCGAAGTCTATCAAGGCGGCCTCGTGAGCGAAGTCGCCAGCGAAGAGCCCATCATCTGGGAGCGTCTCGGCTTCACCAAGCAAATCACACCCACGCGCCTTCATGGCCTAGCCGCAGTGCGTGCCGTGATCCGAGAGGCCGCCCAGGTCGCGAATGATTGAAGCAACCGATAAACAAAATGCCCCCGCCCGCAAAGGTGCGAGCGAGGGCCGTTAGAGTTGGCTTGAAGAATCTTACTTCACCTTGCCATTGAGGCCGCCTTTGTTGAGGGCAGCGATGAGGTCCTTCGTGTTGAAGTCGCCTTCCACGGTAAAACTTTCAGCACCTTTCGTCGCGTTGTGCTTGGTGACACCGGGAGTGGCCATCACGGCCTTTTCAGCAGCCGTCACGCACTTGCCGCAGCAGAGATGCACGCCGCTGACCGTCGCGGTCTTCACCTTGGCATCGCTGCCGCCGGAACCAGTGGCACCTTCGCCGGCGTAGCCAGCTTCCAGGAGGGCCTCGACGGCCTTCTTCACGGTGGCTTCGTTCTTCGCGGTGATCGTCACCTTGCCGCCATCGGTCTTGGCTTCGGCACCTTTGACGGACTTCACGGCATTGAGGATGCCGGTGTCGCATTTCTTGCAGCAGTTATGCACGCCGGAGATCGTCACGGAGCTTTCGGCATGGGCAGTGAGGCTCAAAGCGAGAGCCACGACGGTGGATAGGAGGGTAGTCAGTTTCATGGGGCGATAAAGACGCAGCAAGGAGGTTAGCTCTTCAATGATTCTTACTTCACCGCTGCTTTGGGTTTGCGAATGGGCTTGGGGTCGAGGTTTTTTTCGAGATCCTCGGGGGTGATCACGCTCTCAACGCCGTTCGCTGGCACCTCGGCCTTGGCGGTCCACAGAATAGCGTTCAGCATCAACTTGCGCTGGTCGTTATTGCCCCAGCCTTTGTGATAATGGCCGCCGGTGAAACCAAACCCACGTCCGCCATCAGGACGCTCAGCAGCCCAGGCGACGTGCTGGGGTTCTTTCGCTGCAACGGCCGCACGCACGGCAGGATTGCCGCTGTGGGCACCATCGGGACGGCTCATGGTGCTCTCGGGCGGCACATCGCTCAGGATGGGGGTCACGCCTGCCATGTTCGGACGGAAGCGCATGTGGAAATACCACTCATCATTCGTGGCGAAGGGCTTCACACCATTGCTGATCGGATGCGCAGGGAGCGCCTTGAAGTTCGCATCCCAGTGCGGATTCACACTCCAGTCCACCTCGAAGGCTCCGCCGATCCACTCGATCCATTCGTTGTTGCCCTTCTCCTTCGTGGGTTCCACGGCGTAATGCACGCAGACCAGGCCACAGCCACGTTTCATCTGCTTGCCGAGCTGCTGTAGGCGGTTGTCTTGCAGGGCCGGATGTCCGCCGCCACCATCGCTGTAGATGACAATGGTGTCCGCCTTGTCGAGTTCTTCGATGGCCGACCACTCGCCACTAAGGTGATGCTTCACCTCCACCGCCGAGGCGGCGTTTTCTTCGAGGCATTTCTTGAACAGCAGCACACCAGCGTTGTGTTCGTGCTGGCCGGGGCCGTGGCTGGGTTTGCCAGCGATCATGACGACGAGTTTCTTCGCGCCTTCGGCAAACGAGTTGCCAGCAGCGAGGGCGAGAGCGGTGAGGAGCAGGGTGAGTTTCTTCATGGAAGGTGTGTTCAAACGAAGGCGTGCCCCGAGGCCTTGCGCAAGGCCCACGAATCCTCAGTAGTTCACCGCGCTCACCGCATCGAGATCAAAGCCCGAGCTGCCGGACCCGCTCAACGCGCCCTGCACCGTCGTGTGACGCACCACATTACCACTGCTGTCCGCCATGCCGCGATCACCAGGTGATTGCAGCCGGATGAATCGCACCCAGGTGATGCCGGACATGCCCAGAGCATTGATGTCAAAACTGTCGCCGCCGCTGCGCGCGGCATTCGTGGGATCATCACCCGTGGTCGCATTCACTCCTGCGAAACCCTGGGCGTAGTAGCTCGGGTTCGTGAGGACCGGCTCGCCTTTGACCGGCGGATTCACATTGATGGGAAAGCGGAACCACTGCCCTTCGAACAAGGCCACCTCCACCACGGACGGCTCCATGAAACGCTGATTCGGATCGCCGTTCTGGAACATCACGTTCTCGAACACCGTGAAGTCTGCGCCGGGTCCCAGCTCGATGATGTTGTCCGTGAATTCGAGGGTGATGCTGCCGCCTACCGACTTGAACGCATGAAGCGAGACGAGCTGCGTGGGCAGGTAGGCAGGCGTGAAGGTGCTGCGGCCATCGGGTGGGCCGGTGACATTCGATGGCAGTGCTGCAGCTCCGTAGCCTCCAGGGTTCAACGGATTGAAAGACCTCACCGCATCAGCAAACGGGTCCGCCGTAGCACCTGGAGCGGCGCGACTCAGACCAAACGGCAGGATGGTCACCTGGCGTTTGCCGAAGACCACGGACTTCCCATCCACCGTGTTCGCCGTGAGTTGATAGTCATACGTGCCACCGGTCACCAGACCATGATCGACGAAGTTCGATCCGCTGCCTCGATACACCTCGCGCACTCCACCCGGGCCGGTGCGATTCACGATCACCGTGGCGATGGGCACCGGCAGCACACGGGCCATCATCGTTGGTTGCCATGCGATGCCTGCCCGCTGCCGGGATGGAACCACAGTCAAAGGCTGCATCACTGCGAGGTCGAAAGTCTTCTGGTAGGTCAGTGCATTCGCATCACGCACCTCCACGCCGAAGTGGAAGAGCCCTTCCTTGGTGCTCGCCTGACCGCTCAGGATTCCATCCACCGCCAGCGACCATCCATCAGGCAGCGCTCCACCCGCCACTCGCCATTGGTAAGGCGGCGTGCCACCGCGCGCCTCGAAGGTCGTGGTGTAATTAGATCCCGGTGTGGCAGGCAGCAGCGGCGACTCGGTCACGATCTCGAGGCCTGCTGACACACTCAGGTTGATCGCCTTGTCCACCGCCGTCTGCTGCGAATCAGTCAGCGTCACATTCACCGTGAACTCACCGGCTTCCGTTGCTGTGCCAGAGATCGCTCCGCTGCTCGGATCACATTGCAGAGGCACCGTCGTCGCGATCGTCCAGGTGTAAGGCGGCACACCACCTTCGCCCGCCAGAGAGGCCTGGTAGAGCTTGCCAATCTCCAGCACGGGCAAGGTGGACGTGGTAATCGTGAGCGGAGCCGTGGGCGAGATGACGAGCGAAAATGCCGCCGAGGCCTGCTGCCCCTCCGTGTCGGTCACAAACACATTCATCGACGTGCTCACCGGCTGTGTCGCACTGCCCGTCAGCACCCCGGACATCGGATCGAGCACAAACCGGTCAGCCGCTGAACCGAGCTGCATCGCCCAGCGATAAGGCGGCACACCACCCACCGCGATGAAGGTATAGCTAAACGTCTGACCCACGATGCCGGCGGTGGGGTTCGGTGAGACGATGGATAGCGGCACCTTGTTAAGCTCCACCTTGTCCGGGTCTGTCACATCTCCGCTGCCATCCTTCTTCGCCTTCGACAAATCGAAGACCGGAAACCAAATGCCATGCGACTTCACCTGCCTGTTGAGGCCCTTGCCACCTGCGCCCTCGATCTCCGTGATGCCCTCGGGCTTCAATCCATCCAGAGCACTGTCATCGCCGTCGGCGAAGAACTTTTTCAGCCGGTCATGAAAGCTCCAGCCCTCTTCGTCTTCGTCCTCGTCCTTGGATTCATCGTCATCTTTGTCGTGATCGCTGAGAGGCATCGTCTTGGCGTTCAATTCTCGTTCACGCGCGTCCTGCGCCTCCTTGGCTGCTCGGGACGCAGCCGCACGTTCCGCCCGTCGTGCCTGATCGGCCCGATAGCCGACAAACGCTCCCCCCAGCACCGTGGCCAGCAGAGCCACCACGGCGATGAACTTCCAGGAGGAACGTTGTCGTTGAGCAATCATGCGAGTTTAGATCATGGAATCGCTTCAACAATCACCATGCCAGAGCGTGTGACACCAGCCGTCGTTGTTGGAAGCAAAAAATATCCGTGACCTCGACCATCAAACGGATCTGGCGAACTCGCATCAGGCACGATCAACCCTTGGAAAGCGACTGTCTTGGTGCCCAGCTTTGCCGTGCCCCGGAAGGCTCCCGTGCTGTTCGTGATCGTCAGCGTGTGCGGCAGCGAGCCGCTCACGAGCGCTGGCACGCTCAGCCGGAAGTTCCCCGTGGTGGGATTGCTGGCAAAGGCCTCCACACCACCGTCCTGGAAGAACATTCGCGCATTGTTCACGCCAGCATCCACGAGGTTGAGAATCGCCGTGCTGCCGCTAACCGGACGATAACGTCCACCGCTCGCAGCCAGGTTCATGACCGGCGTCCATCCCGTGCGGTAGGTGGTGCCGCTGGTCTGCGAGGGCTTGCTCCAGGTCAGCGATCCCGTCAGCGTGCGCGGCGAATCATTGGCGATTCCCAGAGTGCCACTGAACGTCCCCGGCGTCACGTAGAGCGCCTGATAAACAAGCACCTGGCCCGTCGCACTGATCATCGCGCTGCTGCCAAACGCCAACCCCTCCGCCGTCATGCCGCTGACAATCGCCGTGCCCGTCGCTAGCACATTGACTGAACCATAGCTCGTGCCCTGAGGCACGCCTGCCGCCGGACCACCAGGCACGGCTGCGAAGAAATTGTGTGATCCCGTGAGCAGGCTAGGATTTTGTCCGCGCCAGCCTGTTAGGACTGCGCCACCAGTGATGGTGCCGCTGATTGCCCCCGTGGTCGCATCAATGCTGAAAGCCAAGGTCTTGCCCGCGAACGGAGCGGAGCCCGAGGGATTCGGCGTGGACGTGTCGAGCGGACCCGAGATCGAGAACACATTGCGTCCGATCGTCACCCGACCCGAGAACATCGCCGCGCTGGACACGGACAAGTCCACGCGTGCTCCGAGTTCACCCGTCGAAGTGCCAGCGCGATCCGCTAGCCCCACAAAGGTGCCTTTGGTTGCCGCCGGGAAGTCTGCCACATCCAGGATGTAGGCCACCGAGGTGCTCGATCCCGCTGCATTCGTCGCCACGATCCACACTTGAGCATATTCTCCCGGCACCAACGGGCGACCTGAGATGAGACCTGTCGTCGGATGAATACTCAGCCCCGCAGGCAGGCCGTAGGCCACATGCTTTGTCGCCGCGCCGCCAGTGATCGCTACCTGATGACTGAAGAAGCTGCCCACCTTCAGCGAACCAAATCCCTGCACCGCTGTGATGATCGGCTTCAGGTCATTGTCAGTGATTGTCAGCGTGAACTGCCCGGCTGTCGCGCTGATGCCAGCGTCGCGAGCAGGCGTCGGAGTGCCCAGCTTGATGATGACGGTTTCGTTGTCGTTGGGCTCGTCGATCACATCGTTGATGAGGCTCACCGTGATGGTCTTCGATGTCTCGCCCGGATTGAAGACCACCGACGAGGTCGCAATCGAGTAGTCGGCACGATTCGTCGCGGTGCCGCTAAGGGTGAAAGGAATTGTCACCTTCGCTGTCGATGCCGGCGCGAGATTGACCGTGATCGTCGCGGTGCCGTCGGCTTCGGACTTGGTCAATGCAGTCGTCGGGAAAGAGACGATCCGCACCGGCAGCTCGCTCACCGGCTTGTAACCATGAACAATGTTCGTGCCCGTCGTGCCAAACAGATCCGTTGCGAGAAAGCTCACGTGACCCGCTCCCGAGCGACTGAAGGTCTGCACCTGATAGGTCGTAGGTCCTGCGGCTCCGACGATGGGAGCATGATCAGGTTTGAAGTTTCGCACCAGCTGCGTCACCGGATCATAGCACTGGAGGTAGCTGATGTTGAAGCTCGTCGCCCACAACCGCCCGAGCGAGTCCACCGCAATCGACGAAGCGCCGTCAAAGCGGAAGACTAACTGTGCCGAACTGCGCTCCACCACCGAAGGCGAACCCGCGATCACCGCTGCCACAGCGGCATCGACTTGATCCGCCGTGAACTTGAAGACCTTCTCCGCATCCGATGCATTGGGCGAGCCGGACAGCTCAAAGATCGCTGTGTAAAGCTGCCCCGCTGCATCCACCGCAAGACCCGCACTGTAAGTGCAGAGATCGCCCGTGATGGCACCCACCTTGGTGCCGTCGAGCGAGACGAAGGTCACATTGTGCATGTTCCCCGCCGTCGGCCCGGAGCCATACGCCGTGCCATTCGTTCCCCCAATGAGCCAGCCTTCGCGGCCCGAGGTGGGATGCTTCCAATACACGGCCGAGTAGTTCTGCAAGCTGGCGAGCGCCGTGCTGCTGATGGCCGTGGCAGGGGCTGATGGATTGAAAAGATGGACGCCTGAGGGTCCACCGAATCCACCCGCACCAAGCAGGGCCGTGGTGTCGTCTTTGACTGCGATGAACGAAGGATCAAAGGTAAGCCCGCCACCTGCGACTTGCATTTTGGCGGCAGCGCCAAAGGCGTTCTGAGTGAACAAGGAACCACTGGAGCCCAGGATGAATCGCCCGTCTGGACGAGGCGCATAAGTGGTGGTGAAACCGGTCATCTGACCGATGGGAAACGACGTCCACTCTGCGGCGGACGACGAACTGAGACCGGCAATGGCAAAGGCCACTGCCGCGTAGAAGCGATAGTGCATGATGAGTTCGATAGATGAATGCGAATCGCGAGAGACGACACGCACGGGTGAACCGCACAGCACTTCTCCCACTCTTCATTTTGGCGATGAAGTTGGTTCCCGTTCATCACTCGATGAGCGGGAAGTGAGCATTCGCAGTTGGATGTTCGGACTCCGGGTTTTCCAAAGTTCGCTCGCATGAATGATGCGTGCGCTCTTTGACCTCCTCTCACGCCTTCACCGGTTTCACCCGATTGACTATTCGCCCACCACCCATCGAAAGCGGTGCGCTAGAGAGTTGTCACCCGATACCGCAGCGCAACTGTGACCGGTTCTCACGGTCTTCCCCGTTGCTGCGAATCTGGACTAACGTCGATGTGACTGAAAAGAACTGGCCGCAGTAACGATGTGCGAGGGTCGATGTCAACCGCCGTCACTTGACCACTTCCTTCGGCAGCAACAGCTCGTTAGCCTGGCGCGCCATCTGAGGTGGCACAGTGAGAAGCACGCGTTTGCCGCTGGTAAACTCGAACTTCCACAGCTTCTCATCCTGCCCCGCAGCCACTGGAATGCTGAAGTATCCAGGCTTGCTGGAGAACTCATGCACCTTCGTGCCCGCGCCATCCAGCACACGTCCTCCACCGTCCGCATAGCCTCCGACCACGGTCGTTCCAGATGGCACGAAGAAGTAAAGATCATGCCGTCCCCCTAGCGTCGCGGTCTGGTCAGCAGTCGCATTGAAAGTCACGTGAAGCCCTTCGGGAAACTCGACCCGCGAGCCCGCTCGATGATCCTCCACCTCGATGCGGTGCAGCCCGCTGAAGCTTGTCTTCAAAACGATCTCATGCGCCTGCTTGTCCGGTGCAGCTTCACCTTCGCTCACGCTTTCGCCCTGCGTTTCCGCCATCGGGAACAGACGCGCCTTCGCGGGACCTTGGTTCTGATACACCAACCCGGCCGTCACATTGAGCCTAATCTCTGCCGGAGCTTTGTCGATCCACGTCCAGTAGTTCCCGGTTCCACGTTGAAGTTCACCGAAGGTTCCGGGCTTTCCACTCGCCAGCTTCAATGGCGTGGCCGGGACCAGATCCGACGAGAAGGTCGCGGGCTCGAAGTTCGCCACCTCATGCGCCTCGATCCCCTGCTCCATGAAGCCATCGAGATCCTCGCGTGTGTAGGGCTCGTCCGATTTCCACGAGGCAAGGTCAGCCGGCAGTTTCACCGCCTTGTCACGCTTGGGTGCATCGCGCCAGATGGCCTGCGTATGCACCATGCCCGAGCCCCGAATGCGCCACGCATGGCGCAGCATCGCCTCGAATGCCTGCTGCCGCTCTTCACCCTTCGCTGAATCATAATCAAAGCGCAGATCACAGGCCCGCGTGTAGAGAATGAGGTCATCGATTCGTGCCCGGATGTCATCGCTGATCTCCAGATCGTTCGCGTCCTTCAGGTGGCGATACATGCGCCCGATGAGATCGTCGCTCGCCGGTGGACGACTGCGGTTGATGAGGTTGTAAAAGCGCGACATCGGCAGCTTCGCTGGTCCGAAACATTGATCGAGGAAGTCATCAAACATCGCCTCGATATTGCCTGCCTCACCCACATCCCAGAGCAGACGCGAGGCAATGTAATAGCCCAGACCATTGCAGCCCCAGTTGTCGCTCGACTCTGCCGAGTAGTAGCGCGCGGCTTTGTCGTGGAAGTGTGGGATCGTCTCCTGCAAGTAGTCGATCTGTGCCGCCCGCGCTGCGCCCGGCATGTCGTGATCCCAAGGGAAGACGCTCAAGTATTCACGAATGCCCAGGGTCGGCACATGCTGGCTCCAGCCATCAATCAGCTCGTCCATCGTGGCACCGCCCTTGATGAAACCCGCAGCAATGCTCACCACCACGTTCGGCGCACCATCCGTCGTGGGCACTGGCGAATGCTCATTGTAGGCATACATGCCCACCAGCTTGCCTGGATGCTTCGCTGCCACTGCGTGTCCCACTTCGCTCGAGAGCAACAGCGCCTGATCGCTCACACTGCCAATCTTCGCGCACTCCGCACATTCACACCAGCCGCCACCGTCGCTAGGCTCCACTGACACGGAATCGAGCGACGGATCAGCATCGAGTTGCGCCAAGCAGGTCTTCACCACCAACGCCCGCAGACTTGAATTCGAGATGCAGAACTTCGCATTCGGATCATCCACAGCGCGCTTGCCCTTCACCAACGCCAAGTATTCCGGGTGCTCCGCAAAGGCCGCTTTGTTGGCACTCACGATCTTCCCATAAGCATGACCGGTGAGGAGGTCGATGCCCTTGGTCGCGCGGTTGCGCTTGCACCACGTCTCATAGTCCGCCTTGCGCTCTGGCAGCGGGCCATAGCCATACCAGATCGAGCGCGAGTGATAGCTCGGCGTCTGAAACGAACTCATCTCGATGCTCAGATTCGACTGCTGCGGCACGATCTCCCAGTGCTTGCCAGGAAAGTATTGCCGCACGCCCAGACGATGCAGCAGATGCCACACCGCGTGCTCCACACCGCGCTCGGTATTGCCCAGGAGCACCAGCCGCTGCGACTCCGAGCGCACCAGGTAGTTTTCCCGTGCTGTGATCGCCTTGTCCGTCAGTCGATCATCCTTCGACAGCGAAGGAAAATCAGCCGCCGTCCCGACCACGATGCCTTCCGTCCCATCACCCGACTTGACCTCAAACTCGCCACCACAGACCGCCTTCAGCATCGTGGCCAACTCGTTCGCTGCCGCCTGCGTTCGCTCGCTCGCCTTCGTCCCGACGATTACTCCGCACGCCGCCTGACCTTCGGTCGCGATCACGAACTCGGCACCACGAGCCGTCACCAAACCCAGCAAAAACACGAGTGCGCAGGAGCATCCGAGGGAGAACATCTTCATGCCTCAACAAACAACCCTGGCCGCCTCGTGCAAGCCTGGGCAGTGCTTCAATCCTGGCCTAGGTCACCTCGATCCGGCTCGTGCCTGCCGCTCCGCGAACCACTCGCACCTGAGTCGCGATCCGCTCCTTCAGCAGTTCGACATGCGAGATTAAGCCGATGGTTTTGCCTGAGGCGCGGAGGTTTTCCAGGGCGCTGAGTGCAATCTCCAGCGTCTCGGAATCGAGTGTGCCGAAGCCTTCATCAATGAAGAGCGAGTCAATGGGATGATGTCGGCTCGCCAGTTCGCTCAAGCCCAACGCAAGTGCGAGACTTGCCAGGAAGCTCTCGCCGCCAGACAAACTCTCCATTGGGCGATCGACGTTGGCTTGATACAAATCGACGATGCGTAGGTCGAGTTCATCGCCATCGGCGGCCATCAGGCGATAGCGCTCGGCGAGCACGGCGAGATGATTGTTCGCGAGGCCGATGAGCTGTCGCAGGGTCAATGACTGAGCGAAGCGCGAGAACTTCGCACCATCGGCAGAACCGATGAGTTCCTTCAATCGTCCCCAGCGCAGTGCCTCTGCTTCCGCCGCTTGCAACTCCGCACCGCCCGTGTCGCGTCGCTGGCGGGCTGCGTCATCGCTGCGCAGACGCTCTTCAAAGATGCCCGCCGACTTCTGGTGCGTGGCGAGTTCGTCACTGATGCGTCGCGCCGTTTGCTCCAGCTCCGAGATCATCGCAGCGGTGATTGATTCGCGATTGGCCAACTGCGCGGCGAGTTCATTAACCCGCACTTCGAGCTGCTCACGACGCGCCTTGGTGCTCGCGGCCTGGGTCTGCAAGTCATGCACCTTCGCCTCGTGCTCGCGTGCCGTTCTCTCGGCAGCCGTAACTTGCTGCTCATGCCACTCGCGATCCTGTGCCAGCGTTCGTTCACCGAGCAGACTGACGATGAGTTGTTTCAACGTGTCTGCCTTCGACTTCAGCGCGATGCCTTCGGCCTTGAGTTCGTTGAGCCGCTTCGTCTTGGCTTCGAGGTCTTGCGTCGCGAGCTGGAGAGCTGCTTCGAACTGCAGATGCTTGGCGCGTTGCGTCGTGGCTTCGGATTGCTTGGTGGCGAAGGTGCGCGCGCGTTGTTCGAGCGAGGCGAGGTGAAGCTCGGCGTCGTTGGGCGAAGCAAAGTAGCCCAGTTGCGCTGCAACTGGTTCACCCGTCAGTTGCGGCGCAATTGAGCTACTCTGGGCGGCGCTTCGTTTGGCTGCTTCTGCGGCCTGCAATGTCGCGACATCCGGCACCACCAGCTTCGCAAGCGAGCGCTGCGCCTCGGCGATCTTGTCAGTCTCACCACGCAGGCGCTCTTCCTGCCGCGTAACCTCGTTCTGACTCGCCGCAACGTCGCGCGCGAGCTTGTCGCGCTGCTGTTCCAATGAAGCCAAGAGCTTCCGCGCGGTTTGCAGTTGGGACGTGAAGCTGATCTCGTCACTGGCGAAAGGATGCTCCAACGCGCCGCAGAGCGGGCAGGGCTCACCGGACTTCAAGTCGTGACGGTGCTCGTCGAAGCTCGCGGCTTGCTGGGCCTGCTCGACCACGCGGCGCTGCTGCTCGCTGGCCTGCGTGACGCGCTCGTGCTCGGTGCGTTGCGTGGTCAGCTTCTCACGCGTCGTCTTCAACGAAGCATCGAGCGCCTTGGCATTCGCTTCGCCTTCGTGGAGTCGCTTCTGAATGGTCTCCGCCTCGGCCTGCACGCGGCGTGCGGCTTCCAGTTGCTGGAAGGCCTCACGCCACTCGCGAACGGCGATGCGTTGCGTGGCGAGCGTCTCCGCGAGTTGCGCGTCGGCAGCGTGCTCTTGCAGCCAAGCCTCCAGCGCGGCGCTGGCTTCGCGATGCGCGATGAGGTTCTTCTCCGCCTGCTCGCGCTGCGACTGCGCGGTCTTCTGGTCCTTCTGCCGCTGAGCGAAGGTCGCGCGGCTCTCGTTGAGCTGCGCCTCGTATTGCTCGCTCTGCGCGGTGTGCTTCGTGGCCTCGCTCCAGATGGGTTCGCGCTGAGTTCGTGCACTGCGGGCTTGAGTGACGCTGGCTTGCGCTTGCTTCAGCGCGGTGGTGGCTTCGTCGTGTTGCTTCGCGATCAGCGCGAGGGCGTCGCCGAGCTTCGTGATGTCCTGCTGCGCGTGGGTTTGCTCGCGCTGCCAGTGCTGCCATTGCTTGTGCTCGGTGAGTTGCTGCGCAGCGGTTTGATTCTCGGTGAGCAGGCGAGCGATGGATTGCTTCGCTTCGGCGAACTGCTGCTCCAGTTCCGCACGCGCTTCATCATCCAGCACCGTCACCGCGCCGAGGCTGGCCTTGAGACGCATGACGACTTCGTCCTTCGCCTTGTGCGTCTCGTAGGCGAGCACGGAGAGGTCGCTGTAGATCTCCGTGCCGGTGATCTTCTCCAGCAGCTCGGCTCGCTCATTCGGCTTCGCCTTCAAAAAGGCCGCAAACTGCCCCTGCGCCAGCAGCACGGATCGCAAGAAGCGCTGCGCATCGAGCCCCGTGCGCTCCTCGATGAGGCGATCCATCTCCGCCGACTTCTCCGCGAGAATTTCGCCCGTGACCGCATTCGCCAGCCGACGCTCCATCGGTTGCAACTTGCCATCCGCCTTGCCACGCGCACGGCGCATTCGCCAGGTCGCGCGCAGCTTCTCGCCCTTCGTTTCAAAGTCCACCTCCGCCAGACACT
Source organism: Verrucomicrobiota bacterium (assembly GCA_963204975.1). Taxonomy (GTDB): domain Bacteria; phylum Verrucomicrobiota; class Verrucomicrobiia; order Verrucomicrobiales; family Verrucomicrobiaceae; genus JAEUHN01. The sequence goes on from CAUJJC010000335.1 coordinate 20,218, forward strand.
CGCCCGTGTGGCGGCTCATCATCTCATCCGCCTTGTCATTGCCGTAACGCGCCGCGCGCCCATAGAGCGCCAGCGTCATCGCATCCAGCAACGTCGATTTCCCCGCGCCCGTCGGCCCCGTGATGAGAAACACTCCCGCCGCACTCAACGGTGCCACATCAAACCGCACCTCATGCGTCCCGCTAAGCGAGTTGAGGTTCTGAAGTCGGACGGCGAGGAGGCGCATGGGGACCCATCCATAAACGGCTGCGGGGCGATGGAAATGGCAGATTGCGAGGCTGCTCGTTGGTCGTATTCTTCCCACCATGAAAACCGCCGCCATCAGCGAGCTTCCGAACGTCTGGACTGACATCCTTAGTTGGGTCAGTGCAGGGGAGGAAGTGCAGCTCACGGACTGCAACAAGACCGTCGCCCGTGTGCTGCCGCCGACACCTGCCGCTCCTGACTTCCTCGCTCGCGCGCAGGCGATCTGGGGTGATCAACCCGATGGCACTAATCTTAGCTCTCTTGTGGAGGAGGGACGCGGCGCGCGATGATCTATTTGGACACCGGTTGTCTGGTAAAACTCTACTACCCGGAGCCCGACAGCGCCGCAGTGGTGGCACGAGTCGCTGGCAGGGCCATGTTTTACACGCCGCTGCACGAGTTGGAGCTAACGAATGCTCTGAATCAAAAGCGCTTTCACGGACAGGCAACCGAGGCGCAGGTGAAAGCCGCTCTTGCACTTATCCAAGGTGATCTTGCCTCCGGCGTGCTAGTGGCTCCGCCGACGAGCTGGCAGACTCATTTCCAGTCCGCAGTGCAGCTCTCGCTGTCACACACGCCGGTGATCGGGTGCCGCTCGCTGGACATTTTGCATTGTGCCTTGGCCGCCGACCTTCAGGCACCGGAGTTCATCACCACGGATGCGAGGCAGAGCCGGTTAGCGCAGGCGATTGGGCTTTCGTGGTCACCATTGTGAGTGGTTCATCAAACTGCACCTCATGCGCCCCGCTGAGCGAGTTGAGGTTCTGAAGTCGGACGGCGAGGAGGCGCATGAGAGGTTTTACTGATGGGCGAGATAATTAGCCTTTCTTGCCAGCGGCTTCGATAGCGAGGCAATACTCGAAAAATTCACGCAGGCTTGCTTTCTCGGGCTCAAATCGCAGCCATTCATGATCAAACAAATCTACCGCGCCGAAAATGTCGCCTTTTGTTACCACGAAATAATTCCCAGCTCCGTCTTCACCAACAATCCAACGCTCATCAGGCCAAGTAAACTCATTTGCCCAATTGTTAATGGTCCTTACTTCCTGGTTAATACGGCAAACACGGTTGCAATCCATAATGATTGCGCAAGAGGCGAATCCATAGGGATCAAGAGCTGGGGAATCGCTCTGGATTAGCCAGGAAAGTATTTGTTTCGTAATGGCTTCCATCTGACGGGTTGATGTCGTTATTGAGTGTAGTTCGCCTCCCTCAACGCCAGCAACTCATCGAACACCGCACCGAGTTCCTCACCGTCGATCTGCTTCTCTTTGAGCAGTTCGCGGAAGACGTCGCGGGGCTGGAGTTCGCTGAGGGTGGGGCCGGTGGATTGCCAGGCGCGGGTTTCGGTAATGGGGAGGTCGGCGAGGACTTTGAGGACTTCGAAGCGGCCTTGGGCGGCGTCGCGGACTTGGCGGTCGAGGTCGGGCTCGGGGGCGTCGAGTTTGACGGTGACTTCGGCCCAGGCGTCGGCGGGGATAGCGGCGAGATCGGCTGCGAGCGTGGTGCGGTTCGCTGTGACGCGGATGAGATGGCGGGTGGTAGGGATGGGCAGGATTTGAATGATTAGCTCATCCATTCCTCTGTCCGCATTCCCCTGTCTTGATGCGTCGTTTGACGACAGAGGAAGGCGGACAGGGGAATGATTTTGAGTGTCGATGACGACGACGGACTTGGCATCGGCGGCCTCGGAGAAGCTGAGGGCGATGGGGGATCCGCTGTAGCGGATGGATTCGAGGCCAGCGACTTTTTGCGGGCGATGGAGGTGGCCGAGGGCGGTGTAGTAGAAGCCCTCGAAGAGGTCCGCGCCGACGGCACCGAGATTGCCGATGTGAATGTCGCGCTCGCTATCGCTGGTGGTGGCACCGAGGACGGTGAGGTGGCCCATGGCGATGATGGGGCGACCATTCGCGATGGCGCGGCAGGCGGTGAGCTGCGCGGTGTAGTGGGCACGAATGGCGGCGCGGACTTGCTCATGCACGGCGGCCATGGTTTCGCCTGCGGCGGCCTCGCGGAGATCGCGCTCGCGCAGGAAGGGCACGGCGGCAACGACGGCTCCACCGAGATCGACGACGTTGTCACCGGCGTGGCCGAAGACATGCACCTCGAAGCGGCGCAGCAGCTCGCGTGGGGCATTGAGGTGCGAGGCGGAGTCGTGGTTGCCGCCAGTGATGACGGCCTTCACGGTCTTGAGATCGGCGAGGCGCTTCAAGAAATCGAAGTAGAGCGCGACGGCATCCTGCGGCGGATTGGCAGCATCGAAGATGTCGCCGCTGATGAGCAGGGCGTCGATCTGCTCGGTGCGCAGCGAGTCGATAAGCCAGTCGAGAAAGGCGGCGTGCTCCGGCAGACGGTCGCGCTCGACGAGTCGAGCGCCGAGATGCCAATCTGCGGTGTGGAGGAGTTTCATTCTGGATGCTGGATGCCGGTTTCTGGCGGCTGGATAGGACGGGGGAGGGCTGGACGCAAACGAACAGACGAAGCGGAGGTCATGGGTGACAGGTTCACGCTTTTGTTCACAAACCGCCGATCTGGAGCGTAAATCTCCCGCCATGAAGCTCCTCGCTACCCTTCTTGTTGTCAGTTCTTCCTTGTTCGGCCAGGATGTGCTGCGTTCCTCGCTTGTCTTCCACGCCTCGTTCGATGCCTCGCTGAACGCCGACTACAGCACCGGGGACAAAACTTGTGTCATCAAGAAGGGCAAGGCCATGGTGCCATGCGAGTTCAATGACGACGTGAAGCTTGCCCCTGATGCAGGCAAGTTCGGTGCCTGTCTGCACTTCCCGAAGAAGGGCGTGACGCGACCCCAGTTCAGCGGCGTGAACATGCTGGGCTACAATGACAAGTCCTGGAGCGCCACGGTCTCGCTCTGGCTGCGCCTGACACCCGATCAGGACCTGGAACCTGGCTACTGCGACCCACTTCAAATCGTGGGCGACGATGGGAAGAAGGGCTTCATCTTCCTCGAGTGGTCGAAGGACGAAACACCACGCTTCTTCCGCTATGCGATTCGTCCGCTCTTCCACATCTGGAACCCGACGAACGTCCAATGGGCCGACATCCCCTTCGAGAAGCGTCCGATGGTGCAGGTGGCAAAGGCTCCGTTCAGTCGGGAGGCGTGGACGCATGTGGCCTTCACTCTCGATCAGGTGAACTCGAAGTCTGCCAAACCCTCGGGCAGTCTCTTCATCAATGGCAAGCTCCAGGGTCGCATCGAGAACTGGGATCTCAGCTTTGCCTGGGCACCCGAGTCCGTGGCGATCGTGCTCGGCGCGGCCTATGTCGGGCACATGGACGATCTCGCGGTCTTCAATCGCGTGCTCACGGACCAGGAAGTGACGCAGCTCTTTCAGCTCGAAGGTGGCGTGACCAGCCTGCGCAAGTAGGCGCATTTTTTCTTTTGGTTTCGGTATATCGAAAAAAAACCCCGCAGGC
>CAUJJC010000336.1 GCA_963204975.1 Verrucomicrobiota bacterium
CAATCGTCCCGAAGGCGGCGCGCAGGCCGTGATGGAATTGCCCGCGTGAATTGCGTGGTGCCAGCGTTTTGCTTGCACTATGAAGCCACTCGCTATCGTCCTCGCGCTTGCCAGCGCTGCCGCCGCGCAGCTGCCAAACACGCAACCGCTCGCGCCCAACGCTGACTTCTCCGCGACGATGGTCGCAGGCATCGACAAGTTCGCTCTCGAACTCACGACGAAGGCGAAGGCCGCGCGTGCAGCGCAGTGGCCCGGAGATGCCGCCGCGCATCGCGAGCACCTCAAGACGATCATCGGAGCCATCGACAAACGTTTGCCCATCACCGCGCTCGAACTCGTGGGCGACACCACCACCCCCGCGCTGCTCGCAGAGACGGACAAGGCCCGCATCTCGCGCGTTCGCTGGCCGGTCTTCGATGGCGTGCATGGCGAAGGCATTCTCATTCAACCCAAGGGCAAGGTGCTCGCGCGCGTGATCTACCTGCCCGACTGCGATACTGAACCCGAGAAGCTGGCGAACGATGCGATGCTGGCCTACAGCGGCTGCGAGATCATCATTCCGGCGCTGGTCAGCCGCAGCAGCGAGTTCAGCACCAATGACCGCTTTGCCGTGAAGACCAACGTGCCGCACCGCGAGTGGATCTATCGCCAGTCCTTCGAGCTAGGCAGGCACATCATCGGCTACGAACTGCAGAAGGTGCTCCAACTCGTGGACTGGACCAGCACGCAAAAGGACAAGGTGCCGCTGCTGGTCGCCGGACTCGGCGAAGGTGGCATGATCGCGTTCTATGCTGGCGCGCTCGATACACGCATCAGCTCCGTCTATGTGTGGGGCTACTTCGCCGCGCGCGAGGCCCTGTGGTCGGAGCCGATCTATCGCAATCTCTTTGGCCTGCTCAATGAATTCGGCGATGCCGAGATCGCCTCGCTCATCGCACCGCGTCATCTCGTCGTGCAGCATCTCGGCTATCCGAATGTGCAAGGCCCGCCCGCAGCAAAGCAAGGCCAACGCGCCATCGCCGCGCCGGGCAAGATCGTGAGTCCATCGCTCGATGAGGTGAAGGCGGAAATCGCTCGCGCGCAGCAGATCGTCCCTGGCGACTGGATCAAACTCTACGGCGAAGACGGCGGCTTGAAGGAAGTCGTGGGTCATCTTTTGCCTGAGGTCGCCGCGCCCATCGTGAAGAGCATCGAGCCCATCATGCCGCAGAAGAACGAGCAACGCGCCGCCGTCGATGCCACACGCCTGGAGCGTCAGGTGCGCGAGCTGGAGAAGTTCACGCAACGCCTGCTGGTCGATACTGAAGCCGAGCGCACAACCACCTTCTGGAAGCCGTTGCCATTGAGCAGTCTCGACGATTTCGAGAAGCGCACGGCCACCGAGCGTGAACGCTTCTGGAACGACACCATCGGTCGCCTGCCCGATCCGAATGTGCCGATGAATGCGAAGAGTCGCCTGGTCCAAGAGACGGACAAGGTGACGATCTACGAGGTCACGCTCGACGTGTGGCAGGATGTGTTCGCGTGGGGCTGGCTGGCACTGCCGAAGGATCTCAAACCCGGCGAGAAGCGGCCCATCGTCGTGTGCCAACACGGACTCGAAGGTATCCCAGAAGATGTCTTCAACAGCGATCCCGAGTCGAAGGCATTCAAGCCCTACCAAGCCTTCGCCTTGCGTCTCGCGGAGCAAGGCTTCGTCAGCTTCGCACCGCACAATCCGTATCGCGGCATGGACGCCTTCCGCACCCTTCAGCGGAAACTCAACCCGCTGGGCAAGACCTTGTTCAGCGTCATCATCGGCCAGCACCAGCGCATTCTCGAATGGCTCAAGACACAGCCGTTCACCGACTCGAAGCACATCGCCTTCTACGGCCTCAGCTACGGTGGCAAGAGCGCCATGCGCATCCCCGCCATCCTCACCGACTACTGTCTCAGCATCTGCTCCGGCGACTTCAACGAATGGGTCCGCAAATGCGTGAGTAGCGACATGCCGATGAGCTACATTCACACCCACGAGTATGAGATCTGGGAGTGGAACATGGGCCGCACCTTCAACTATGCCGAGATGGCCGCGCTCATCGCGCCGCGACCCTTCATGGTCGAACGCGGGCACAACGACGGCGTCGGCACCGATGAGTGGGTGAACTATGAGTATGCCAAGGTCCGCCGCCTGTATAACAAGCTCCTCATCGGCGACCACACCACCATCGAGCACTTCGACGGCCCGCACATGATCCACGGCGTGGGCACGTATGAGTTTGTGAAGCAGTGGACGAAGTGAGGACTTGAGACGGCTCCATTCACAGCGGTAAGTCGTCGCTGTGCCAGACCTGCCGCCCATCATCCCCGCCGGAACCCAAGTCGTCAGCCGCCTCGAGATTCGCGGCTCGCAAGGTGCGTGCGTGCATCCACGCGGCGCGGTGGGCATCATCACGCGGACGCCGTGCGGACATGAGACGCATTACCTCGTGCGCTTCCCGGATGGCTTCGAGGCATCGTTGATCAAAGAGCAGTTCGAGGTGCTCAAGCAGTTCAAGGAACGGCTCGGCGACGGCTCTGCGGTCGAGGGCTTCGACTTGGAGCCTCACATCATCTACCGCTGCATCGTAGGCTCGCGCGCTTACGGATTGGAAACGGATGCGTCCGACACCGACCTGCGGGGCATCTACCTCGCTCCTGCCGAGATGCAGTGGTCGCTCTTCGGCGCGCCCGAGCAGTTCGAGGACAACGCCACGCAGTCCTGCTACTGGGAGTTGCAGAAGTTCATCGTCATGGCGCTGCGCGCGAACCCGAACATCCTGGAGTGCCTCTACTCGCCCCTCGTCGAGAAGACCACGCCCATTGCTAACGAGCTGTTGCGCGTTCGCGAGAGCTTCCTCTCGCAGATGATCTTCCAAACCTTCAACGGCTACGCGCTCAGCCAGTTCAAGAAGATCGAGCAAGACCTCCGCAACCAAGGCCAGGTCAAATGGAAGCACGCCATGCACCTCCTCCGCCTCCTCATCAGCGGAGCCGCCACGCTGCGCGAACACCGCGTCCCTGTCCGCGTCGAGCAGCATCGCGATGAACTCCTCGCGGTAAAACACGGCGAACGCACCTGGGAGCAAGTCGATGTCTGGCGGCTCGCCTTGCACCGGGATTTCGAGCAGGCGCTGGCCGAGACGAAGTTGCCGGAGCGACCGGACTATGAGGTGGCGAATGGGTTGCTGGTGAAGGCCAGAAAGCAAAAATCATCCGGGTTGCCTGCTTTTGTATGCTGAGCCATTCTTCGCCATGAGCACCGCAATCGCTCTTCAACCCGTAACCTGGCAGCGTATGGCAAAAGGCATCGACGATGTAAGGCAGCGCCTCGAACGAGCCGCTGCTGCGCTGGCAAAGCTCGGTGTTCATTATGCCGTGGTGGGCGGAAATGCCGTTGCGGCCTGGGTTTCGCGTGTGGACGAGAGCGCTGTGCGCAACACACGCGACGTGGATATTCTTCTGCGCCGCGAAGATGCTGAAAAAGCTCGTGAAGCACTCGAAGCGGCTGGGTTCGTGCATCGACGCATTGCCTCGCTGGGCAAAGCGGGTGCCATGGATGTTTTTCTCGACGGCCCCGATGCTAAAGTGCGTGACGCCGTGCATGTGCTCTGGGCAGGCGAGAAACCCGTGCCAGATGCCATCGAGAACACTCCTGAGCTGTGTGAAACTGTGCAGGGTGAAGGCTTTGAACTCGTGCCCTTGCGGGACCTCGTCCGTATGAAACTCATCTCTTTTCGGGACAAGGACCGCATGCACCTTCGTGATCTGCTTTCCGTGGGCCTGATCGACGAAAGCTGGTCCGAGCGCTTCCCTGCCGAACTCGCGGCCCGACTGCAAATCATCCTGGATGATCCCGAGGGCTGAAGACGTGCTCACGATAATGGGTCATGAGCGACGAGGAATCTAAAGTTCAGCAACGATCCGCCCCCACCATGAAACGCTCTGGTCTCCTCGCCAACGCATTGATCGCGCTCGATGGTTTGTCGCTAGGGGATGCCTTTGGACAACTGATGTCTGTCAGAGCCCGGAGTATTCGCACTGTGCTCGAGACTCAAGGACTCCCTAGTCCGCGATGGATTCACACAGACGATACTCAGATGGCCATGGCCGTTGTTGAGGAACTCGCGGCTCATCAGGCCATCGCTTCTGACTCTCTGGCATGGAGGTTTGTGCGACGTTACCAGAACGATCCTGGGAGAGGATATGGGAAGGGGCTGAGGATGCAGATGGAGCAGATTGCGTGTGGCGACACCTGGCAGGCTGCCTCCACTGCTGCCTTTAATGGAAGAGGCTCCAAGGGCAACGGAGCCGCGATGCGTGTCGCTCCGTTGGGTGCCTACTTTTCAGGTGATCTCTCGCGAGTTGTGAGCGAGGCCCGAGAATCAGCGATTGTGACGCACGCTCATGCCGAAGGCATTGCTGGAGCAGTTGCTGTTGCGATAGCGGCGGCTGTGGTCACGGCTTCCCGCGGGAGTGATGTCTCACGAGTCTGCGAGGAACTTTGGGACGAAGTGATTGCACGCACTCCCGAAGGCGAGACCAAGGAGGGCATTGTCAAAGCCCGATCAGTCCCTCGTCACATGGCTCCCGATTTTGCAGCTCGCTTGCTCGGATCTGGATTCCTTGTGACTGCGCCTGACACCGTTCCGTTCGCTTTGTGGTGCGCAGCCCGTCACCTCGACAACTATCAGGAGGCCATGATCTCAACCGTCGAAGGAGATGGCGACTGCGACACCAATTGCGCCATCGTTGGAGGAATCGTCGCATCATTTACTGGGATCGAAGGCATTCCCGAGTGCTGGATAAGTGCTCGTGAGCCTCTGGATTTGGAGTTGCCTGCACAGGAAGAGCATTGATCAGGTTTCCCGAGATTGCCTCTATGACCATCGACCCCCGCCTCCACCGCATCACTGCTGCACAGCCTTATCCGCTGCTCTTCGCCACGATCAGTGGGGCGCATTTGTATGGGTTTCCTTCGCCGGACTCGGACGTGGATTTGCGTGGGGTGCATGTGCTGCCGCTGTCGAAGGTAGTGGGGCTGGAGGTGATGGATGAGACGGTGCAGGACGAGCGCATCATTGAGGGACTGGAGATGGACATTGTGAGCCATGATGTGCGGAAGTTTTTCCACCTGCTGCTGAAGAAGAATGGCTATGTGCTGGAGCAGTTGTTCTCGCCGCTGATCGTGCAGACGACGCCGGAGCATGACGAGCTGAAGGCCATCGCAAGGGGCTGCATCACGAAGCACCACTCGCATCACTACTTTGGCTTCGTGGAGACGCAGTGGAACCTGTTTGCCAAGGAGTCGCCGCGTCGAGTGAAGCCGCTGCTGTATGTGTATCGCGTGCTGCTCACGGGCATCTGGCTCATGCGCACGGGTGAGATCGAGGCGAACGTGGTGACGCTGAATCAAACGTTCAAGCTGCCGTTCATCGACGAGCTGGTGGCGCGCAAGCTCGCCGGCCCCGAGCAGGGCACGCTGGACGATGCGGACATGGCATTTCACCAAGGCGAATACGAGCGGCTGCGGGCGGAGCTGCAGGCCTCGCATGACGCTTCATCACTGCGCGAGATGCCCTCGGAGGAGACGCGGGCGGCGCTGAACGATCTGCTGGTGCGGGTTCGGCTGAAGGGGCTGTGATCGCTAGCGTGACAAGATCTCTTCGCCGTTGCGGATGACGCGTTCGACGAGGCCTTGCAGGGTCTTGTTGAGGAAGGGCGTGTTGATGCTCTTCGACTTTATGAAGTCGCGAGTGAAGGTGCTCGTGGCGGCCGGATTGAAGACGATGAACTCGGCGGTGCCGCCTTCCTTGATGGGCACGGGATCGAACATGAAAAGGCGGCGGGGCTCGGCGCTGTAGCGTTTGACGATGAGGTCCCAGCCGAAGACGCCTTTCGAGATGAAGCGATCGAAGAGGGAGGGCAGTGCGGTCTCCAGTCCGGTGATGCCGAAGGGGGCGCTGGCGAAGTCGTTGTTCTTCTCGAACTCGGTGTGCGGTGCGTGGTCGCTGGTGATCACATCGAAGACGCCGTCGATGAGAGCCTGGAGCAGGGCGGCGTTGTCCTCGGGGGTGCGCAGCGGAGGGTTCATCTTGTAGTTCGTGTCGTAGTTGCCGACGTGGGTGTGATCGAACAGCAGATGATGCGGGGCGACCTCGCAGGTGACGCGCACGCCATCTTCCTTGGCTCGGCGGATGGCATTGATCCCGATCTTGGTCGAGACGTGCTGGATGTGCAGTTGAGCTCCGGTGAATTGCGCGAGGCGTAGGTCGCGCTCCAGGCAGATCTCTTCGCTACATGCGGGGATGCCGCCGAGGCCAAGGGAGTAGCTCACGCTGCCTTCGTGCATGACACCACCGGCGGAGAGTTCCCTCACCTCGCAATGACTGGCGAGGGGGATGTCGAAGTTCCGCGCATACTCCATCGCGATGCGCAGAAGCTGGGCGTTGTGCACGGGGACGTCGTTGTCCGTGATCATGATGGCTCCGGCGGCTTTCATGGCACCAATGGGCGCGAGTTCCTCGCTCTTGCGGCCCTTGGTGATCGCACCGGCGGTGTGGACGGCGATCTTGGTCTTGCGTCCCAGATCGAGGACGGTGCGGACGAGGCCTGAGGTGTCGATCGCGGGGCTGGTGTTGGATTGCATCACGATGCCGGTGATGCCTCCATTGATCGCGGCCTCGGCACAGGTGGCGATGGTTTCCTTGTTCTCGCTGCCGGGCTCGCGGGCGTGGACGTGGAGGTCGAACAAGGCGGGCAACAAGATTCGCCCCGTGCAGTCGATGACCTCGGCACCGTCGGCTTGAATCCCTGGCCCCACGCCGAGGATGCGGTCGCCTTCGATGAGCACATCAGCGGCGGTGAGTTTCGGGGAGTCTGCGGAGGCAATCTGGCCGTTGCGGTAGAGGCGTTTCATCGAAGCGCGATCATGGCCGTGTTCGGCGCGGAGGCAAGGCGGCATCGAATCACAGTTGCCAATCCGCAAACCGGTTCGTATCTACGCCCTTGGAAACCTTGAACCCAAAACTGACCATGACTCGAATCCTCGCCGCCCTCGTCCTCACCGCGTCCGCTGCCTTTGCCGCTGAGCCGCTCAACACCAAGTGCCCCATCACCCATGAGGCTGCCAATCCAGCCATCAAGAGCACCTACAGCAAGACGATCGAGTTCTGCTGTGGCAAGTGCAAAGCCCAGTTCGACGCCTCGCCCAAGGCTTACATGCCGGCGATTCAGAAGGCTCGCAAAGGCCAGTGCCCGCTGAGCAACAAGTCCTCCGTCGCTGGCAAGAGCAGCGTCTATTCCCGCGAGGTGGCGTTCAAGGATGCGGCGGCCAAAGCGAAATTCGAAGGCTCGCCCGACATCTACATTTCGCAGGTGAAGCAGTAGCCGCCGCGGCTCGCCATTGCCCCTCTCAGAGCGGAACCGGTTGCCGGTTCCGCTTTTTTCTTGGGCGTCCTGAGCATTTGATCGCGGCCAACTTCTCGCTATGAGCCCAGGCTCCATGTCTGCTCAGATTCATCCCACCGCCATCATCGACCCGAGTGCCAAGCTCGGACAAGGCGTGACCGTGGGACCGTATTGCATCATCGGGGCCGGAGTGGAGCTGGGCAATGAGTGCTGGCTGCAGCACCACGTTACGATCCTGGGACCATCGAAGATCGGGGCACGCAATCGCTTCCACGCCTATGGCAGCATTGGCCAGCAGACGCAGGACCTCAAATACGCGGGCGAGCCGACCTTCCTCGAGATCGGCGACGACAACAACTTCCGCGAATTCGTCACCGTGCATCGCGCCACCTCCGTGGGGAACAAGACGATCATCGGCAGCCACAATCACTTCCTCAGCTACGCGCACATCGCGCACGACTGCGTGGTGGGGAGTCACTGCATCTTTTCCAATAACGGCACGCTCGCCGGGCATGTGACCGTGGAGGACCACGTCATCATCAGCGGGCTCACGGCGGTGCATCAGTTCTGCCGCATCGGGCAGCGGGTGATCACTGGCGGCTGCTCGAAGATCGTGCAGGACGTGCCGCCCTTCACCGTGGTGGATGGCAATCCAGGGCGTGCTCGCGGATTGAACCTCGTGGGTCTGCGTCGCGCTGGCTTCAGTGAGGAGCAAATCAAGGCGCTCAACTCGGCCTACCGCACGCTGTATCGCAAGGGCCTGAACAACTCGCAGGCCATCGAGGCCATTCGCAGCAAGCCGATGTCCGCCGAGGTCGAGCAGTTCATCTCCTTCGTCGAAGGATCGCAGCGCGGCATCGTCACCACGGGACGCAAGGGCGAGTAAGCTCCCGGCTCCCTGTTCTCCCCGTTTCGGGACCCTTCTCTTTGTCATTTGTTATGTATCGTTCCCTGCTCACCACCCAACTCCAGGCCGCTTTCACTGCGGCTGGCATCACCTTGCCGGAAGGCTTCAGTGTCGCCGTCGAACTCGCTTCCGACACGCGCTTCGGTGACTACCAGAGCAATGCGGCCATGACGCTGGCCAAGCAGCTCAAGACGAACCCACGGGCGCTCGCCGAGCAGATCAAAGGCGCGCTCAACGTGGAAGGTCTGTGCAGCGAGGTCAGCATCGCAGGCCCCGGCTTCCTCAATTTCCGCATCAGCCCCGCAGCGCTCGCCAGCAAGGTCAACGCGATTGTCAGCAGCGATGCGTGTGATGTGGCCAGGACGGTCGCTCCGAAGACCATCGTCATCGACTTCTCCGCTCCGAATGTCGCGAAGCCCATGCATGTTGGCCACATCCGCAGCACCTTCATCGGCGACAGCCTGGCCCGCGTGGCGAGGTTCATCGGCCACAAGGTGATTACCGACAATCACATTGGTGACTGGGGAACGCAGTTCGGCATGATCATCCACGGCTGGAAGACACTGCTCGATCACGAGGCGCTCAAGGCTGATGCGATTCATGAGTTGGTTCGCTGCTACAAGGCGGTGAACAGCGCATGCGCGGTGAGCAAGAAGGACGAGCAGGGCAATGAAGTGCCGCTGCCTCCCGATGTGGTGGCCAAGGCCCAGGCCCTGCGCGAGACCTGCAAGGGCGAGCTGGTGAAGCTTCAGCAGGGCGACGCTGACAACCTCGCGATCTGGAAGGAATGCGTGCGGCTGACCATGGAGCAACTCGACAAGGTCTATGGCACGCTGGGCATTCATTTCGATTACACCCTCGGCGAGAGCTACTTCAATGACGCGCTGGCCCCGCTGGTGGACGATCTGCTCGCACGCGGTATCGCCGTCGTGAGCGAAGGCGCAGTCATCATTGCTTCCGATGGCACGAAGGCACCCGAGAACGATCCCTTCCTGATCAAGGAAGGCGACGCCTGGAAGCCCACACCAGCCATCGTGCGCAAGGGCGACGGCGGTTTCCTCTACGCCACCACGGACCTCGCGACCATCAATTACCGTGTGAACGAATGGAAGGCGGATGAGATCTGGTATGTCGTGGGCGCACCGCAGGCGCTGCACTTCCGTCAGGTGATCGATGCGGCGGCGCGCATGGGCCATACGACGAAACTCATCCACATCGCCTTTGGCAGCATCCTTGGGGAGGACGGCAAGATGTTCAAGACTCGCAGTGGCGAGACGGTAGGACTGCTTGAAGTAATCGAGGAGGCCATCGACCGCGCGCGGGCCGCCGCTGACGAGAAGGAGCAGGGCTTCACGCCGGAGGAAAAGGACAGCATTGCCCAGACCATCGGCAGCGGTGCCGTGAAGTATGCGGAGCTGAGCCAGAACCGGCTCACGGACTACAAGTTCAGCTGGGACAAGATGCTCTCACTCAAGGGCAACACTGCGCCCTACCTGATCAATGCGTATGTCCGCACACGCTCCATCTTCCGCAAGCTGGGCGACAGCGCCAGCCTAACAAACGACTGTGTGCTCACCGAGCCCGCCGAGATCACTTTGGCGACGAAGCTCGCGCAGTTTGCCGAGGCCACACACGATGTGCTCAGCGATCATCGTCCGAACGTGCTCGCCACCTACCTCTACGAGCTGGCGAATACCTATCACAGCTTCTACGAGGCCTGCCATGTGCTGAACAGCGAGGGCACCGTGCGCAACACGCGTCTGCTGTTGTGCGAGGCAACCAGTCGTGTGCTGAAGCAAGGGCTCGACCTTCTCGGCATCCAGACGACGGAGCGGATGTAATCACTTCCCCACGATCATGCGCGAATGCCACCTGTCACTGCTGGTTTGCCCCGAGTGCCAGGCGACTCTGGCTCTCTCGCAGATCGAGTCCGGTGATGGCGACCGCGTTCGTTCGGGCACGCTGACATGTGTTTCCTGCCAGGCGGCCTTCCCGATCATTGATCACATCCCGCGCTTCGTTTCCTCGGACAACTATGCGCGCAATTTTGGCCTGGAATGGACTCGGCACGCTCGCACGCAGTATGACAGTCACTCAGGGGCGACTGTGAGTGAAGGTCGCTTCTTCAAGGAAACCGGCTGGCCACGCGATCTAGCGGGCGAGCACATCCTGGAGGTTGGCAGTGGATCAGGACGCTTCACCGAACAAGCGGCGAAGACCGGCGCGATGGTGGTGTCGTTTGACTTCAGCTTTGCCGTCGAAGCGAACTACGCTTCGAATGGTCACAAGGCGAACGTCCTCATCGTGCAGGCTGACCTTTTGAAGATGCCTTTGCGGCGGGGCTTCTTCGACAAGCTTTACTGCTTCGGCGTGCTCCAGCACACGCCTGACGTGAGGCGATCATTCCTGAGCCTGCCACCCATGCTCAAGCCCTGCGGAGACCTGTGCGTGGATGTGTATTCGAAGAAAGTCTGGTGGGTGGAGCTGCTGGTGAAGGGCCGCTGGATTCGCCCGCTCACGCGCCATCTGCCGCCGCATGTGCTCTACGCTCTGGTCAATCGCTACGTCCGCCTGATGTGGCCGCTCGCGACGCAGATTAACAAGCTGCCGCTGGGCATGCACATCAATCTCGCGCTGCTCGTGGCCGACTATCGCGGGCACTTCGATTTGAGTGAGGAGATGCTCAAGGAGTGGGCGATCCTGGACACCTTCGATCTGCTCTCGGCCTACTACGACCAACCGCAAACGGTGCAGACTTTGCAGCAGTGGTTTGAAGAAGCAGGGCTCGACGACATCCGCGTTCACCTGGGTTTCAATGGCATCGAAGGGCATGGCAAAGCACCGCAAGCTGATCGGTGATCGTATCGTTGAGGTTGCTATGGCCAGTCTCCTTTCCCGTCGTCGTCTCCTCAAGACCGTCTTTTGCTCCAGCGCCGCGCTGTCGCTCAATCTTCGTCCCTTGATCCTTGAGGCTGCGGAAGGTGAGGACCAGCACCTCTTCATGATTGGTGACTTCGGCAGCATGGAGCCGCCGCAGCAGGCCGTGGCCAATGGCATGAAAGGCTACATCGAACGGCTCAAGGTGAAACCGGAATGGCTGATGCTCCTGGGCGACAACTTCTACAAACCGATGCCCGGAGGACTGAAGTCACCACGCTGGAAGACGGGCTTCGAGGACATGTATCCGGCCACGGTTTTTCCCGGCCCATGCCCCGCTGTGCTCGGCAATCACGACTACCATGACAACGCTGGAGGCGAACAGGTGCAGCTCGCTTACGCCAAGCAAGGCGGCACCCGCTGGACCATGCCGGCCAAATGGTATCGCCAGGACCACGGTTCTCTGGTGACCTTCCTCTTCCTCGATACCAATTTGCGCAGCGTCAGTGGCAGCTCGAAGAACAAAGATGGCCAGGTGGTGAAAAAGAACAGCCTCACCGCCGAGGAAGAAGCCGCTCAGTGGGCCTGGCTGAAGGACGAACTCGCGAAGCCTCGTGCGCCCTTCACCATTGTGGCCGGTCATCATCCCGTCTATTCGAACGGTCAACACGGCGACACCAAGGAACTGGTGAAAACATTGGCCCCGATGCTCCAGGATTCAGGTGTGCATCTTTATCTCTGCGGACACGACCACGATCTCCAGCACTTGGAACTCGAAGGCCTCAAGACATCCTTCGTGCTTTCCGGCGGTGGTGGCGCGCGTGTGCGTGAACTCAAAAACACCACGCGCAAGATGCCCTTCGGCACTGCGGTCTATGGTTTCAGCCATCTGCAAATCAATCCTCAGCGCCTGATCGTGCGTCACCTGGATGCGAACGCGAACCAGATTCACGCTTTCGAGAAGAAGCTGAATCACTCGTGGAAGACAATCTGATCCGTCGGCCTGTGCAGCCTGAAAAGGCTTGTCCTGAGAGCGATGCTTGAGGTATCACCAGTGCGTGATTTTACGCGTGCTCGTGATGCTGATGATGGCGCTGGTCTTCGCGCATGGTGAGGAACTGCCGGTCATTGGCTTTGAGGATGCCGCAGCCCATGTAGGCGAGCGTGTCTGTGTGGAAGGCATGATCACAGATGTAGGCTTTGGTCCGAAGGGCTCAGTGTTCTTGAACTTCGGTGGCATCTATCCCGAGCATGCCTTCACGGCGTTGGTGCCATTTCCGCTGGCCCGTAAGAGTGATGAATCCTCGTGGCGTGCCTACCTGGATCGAGTCGTGCGTGTCTCGGGCGTGGTGAAACTCTACAAGGACAAACCGCAGATCGTGGTGACGGCTCCCGAGCATCTCGTGATCGTGAAACGCAAGCGTCGGCGAGGTTGAGCTACGGCATCGAGGCTCGCAACCGCATGAACACGCGCCCCTTGCCCGTGGTGTCCACTGAGGCGCGATGATTGGCCGTCACGGCATCCACCGTGCTCACGAACTGGCCGGTGAGGTCATACCAAGTGACCATATCTTCCGACCACTGCGGAGTGACCGTGATGCCACTGGCATTCGTGCGCAGGCGATAGTCCAGATGCATGGTGTTGCCTGAGCGTGTGGCGACGGGCAGCCGTTGCGGATCGCCGAGAGAGGGATTCGCGACGAGGACGAATTCCATCAGATTGCGCATGCCATCCTGATCATTGTCCGCATCTGCTGCGGCACCGCCAATCAAGTTGGCCGCGGTCCACATTGCGAACGTGGTCGGTTGAGGTGCAAGGCTGACACCAATCATCACAGGATCGTGGTCGCTGCTGCGGAAGGGTATGCCGACATTGATTAACAGCTGTGCGGGGTCTTGCCTTCGGTGTTGTAGTCATAGAACGCAGGCTCGTCGGCATTGATGTGCCAGTGGCGTGCATCGGTGGTCTGCGCGGCCATGGTTGATGAAGCAAAGGCATGGTCCAGCCGCCCGCGTGTGTCGCCGAGGCGATAGCTGTAATCGCCGGGCTGGAAGCGCTCGCCCTGATCACTGAAGCCGTCGTTGCGCAGCACATCGAGAGGATCTTCCTCGCCCAGGGAATTGAGGTCGCCCATGATGATCACGTCGTAGTCACCCGCCGTGGCGCAGATCCCTTGCAACCAGGTGAGCACACGGGTCGCTTGTTGTTTGCGCTGCTCGTTAAAGGCTGACTGGCCATCGTTCTGGTCGGTGTTGATGCCCGTGGCTCCGCTGGATGACTTTGATTTCCAATGGTTGAGGCAGGCGATGAAACGTTCGCCCGTGCTGTTTTCGATGAACACCTGAGCGATCGGATTGCGCAGCGGATTGGGTGTGTTCCAGACGATGTCGGAGTCGGCGTAGCAGGGACCAAAGAGGCTTACCTTGGAAGGGCGGTAGAGCAGCACGGTGCGGATGAAATCGCCGGACGCTGGCGTGGCCGGATCAGACACCACGGCGTAAACCGCGCTGCCCATGGCGGCGTTGAGCGCGCTGAGGATATCGTTCACTGCGATGCTGCTGTTTTGGATTTCGATGAGTCCGAGAATGTCGGCATCCAGACCCACGAGTGCCGCGATGACCTTGTCCTTCTGTCGCTGGAATTCATCGACGTTGCTGGCTCCGCGATCATTGGCACCGCCGAAGGTCGTGAAGTAGTTCAGCACGTTCATCGACGCCACTTTCAGTCTGCCAGTGATCACTGGCGGAGCCGCTGGTCGAGGATTGGCATCCACAAACGGGACGCTGCTTGTCGGCTGCACACGGTAGGCTCCATTGCTGTGAGTGAGGATGCCCGCGAGCCCCGTCACCGTATCGCCAACACGCCTTGTGCCTTGAGCATTGAGGAAGGGCGTGGGATCCGGTGTGTCGGCGGTGGAGGCGTCATCGAGTGCAATGGTGCGCAGCGTCTGGGCGCTCTCCAACGCGCGAATCGCTGGCACATTCGAGCGTCCTGTGATGCTCGTGCCGGTCGCAGGTGAATCATTCGGATCAATCACCTCCGTAGGGCTGACGAGCGGTCCATTCGCACTCAGCAGCAGCTCGCCAAATCGAGCGAAGGTATCGGTGGAGCCATTGCTGCCGCTGTTGCTCGTGACGCTCAGGGTCTGGGGAAACTCCACTCTCATGCCTTCGAAGCGCTCCAGCATCACGGTGCTGGTGGCAGGCAGGTTGACCATGGCTGCGGTGGGCAATGCCGCTGTTCCGAGCTTCGTCACGGCCGTGAGATTGAGAACTTGAGTGAGGCTGCCGGATTCCGAGACAATGCCTGTGACCTGCACGAGATCGCCCACGGCGACATCCATAGCGAGAGGATTGCCTTGGTCGGTGATCCAGATCCCTTCAGAGGTCAGTGGATCGGCGTCGGCATCTTCCTCCTGCAAAAAGAAGCCGCCCAGCGCTGGCGAAGCACCCTGGAAATCGCCCACCACTACGCCCTGCACCGTCACCTCAGCGCTGGCGAGCGGGCTGTAGCCATCACTGCTCTGAATGTCGTGAATCGCGGTGATGCTGGCCGACGAGGGCTGAATGGTGAAGGTGCTTGTCACATCGGCGCTCATGGGTTGCGCGCTGGCATTGATCACCTGGCTGGCGACCACGCGCGCGGTAATCGTTTCACCCGCCACGAAGGGAACCGACGGCGTGATCGTGTAGCGCATCGGGCCTGCGTTGGTCACGGTTGCGGTCATGGCACCACTCACACTTCCCGTGATCTCAAACCACGAACCTGAGGTGGTAACTGGTTGATTGAAGCTGACGATGACGGGCGAAGTCGTCAGCACCCGCGTGCTCGTGTGGGCTGGTGAGATCGAGACGATGGCTGGCAGGCTGGCAGTTGCGGGAGCGAAGAACATCACGTCGTCGATCGCGAGACCATCATCGGAACCGGTCTCGTCCGCATCACGCCAGCGAAGGATCAAGAGCTGCCCATTAGCCCAGCTGATGCCCGAGATGGTGGAGGCGATCTCCGTGCGATTCGCGTTTGAGTTGCCATTCAAGGCGAAGCCATTGGCTAGCGACACCGGCGATGTGAAGTCGAGAGCTGGCACCAAGGTGTAGGAACTCGAGTTGTCGATGTCCGTCGTTACGGTGGAAGTGATGCGATAAGCGAAGTCGAGCTTGTTCACGTTCAGGCTGCCACCATTGCGCCACTGCTCGCCTCGATAGGTGAGCGTGAACTGCGTGATCGTTTGCCCGGTGTTGTTGATCAGACGCCAGCCCAGGTTCGCGACGTGAGAGCCGCCAAGCGAGCCCAGGGCACGATCCATGCCTGCCACGGAACCATACGAGTAAGCACTCGCCGTGGTGCTGCTGCCGTTGTCGATCCGCAACTGCATGGGAGAACCCACGCGCGCATACACACTCCATCCTGTCGCGTTCGTGGCATTGACCGGCGAGGCGGGGAGCTGTGTGGGACCCTTCACATTGCTCAGGCCTACGTCCATGAAGTCGAACGTGCCCGCCATGGACAGTGAGTTGAAATCCTGCTGGAGCAAGCCGCCCGTGTAGCTCTGCTGCGCTTGCGCGGACCATGCCTGGAGGACGACTGCAAGCAGTGAGAGAGAGACAGGCAACTTCATGAGAGCGCTCGGTTATAGGCAGGAATCGAAGGGCCGGGCAACATGGAAATCCCGTCCGCCGCCTTTCCTTGGATGCCGCCGCCGCCTGATCGTTCAGGGGAAATGCAAAGGCTCTTGGCATCGTCGCCGGAGTGCGCACAATGCGCGCCATGTCCTTCATCCACGACGACTTCCTCCTTTCCAATCAAGCTGCTCGCCGCCTCTACCATGAGTTCGCCAAGGACGAGCCCATTCTCGACTACCACAATCACCTGCCGCCGAAGGACATCGCGCAGGATCGTCAGTTCAAAAACCTCTTCGAGATCTGGCTCGAAGGCGATCACTACAAGTGGCGTGCGATGCGCTGCAATGGCGTGGCCGAGGATCTCATCACCGGCAAGGCCAGCCCGCGCGACAAGTTCATGGCCTGGGCCAAGACGGTGCCGCACACGCTGCGCAATCCGCTGTATCACTGGACGCACATCGAGCTGAAGCGCTACTTCGGCATCGACACGCTGCTGAACGAGAACACCGCCGCTGCGATCTGGGAGCAAACCGAGGCAGCTCTGGCGAAGCCCGAGATGAGCGCGAAGAACATCCTGCGCACGCAGAAGGTGCGCGGCCTGTGCACCACCGATGATCCGGCTGATCCGCTGCCCTGGCACGAGCAGTGCGCGAAGGATGGCTTTGAGATCGGCGTCTATCCCACCTTCCGCCCGGACAAGAGCTACAGCGTGCATCAGCCCGAGGCATGGAATGCGTGGTGCGACAAGCTGAGCGCGACCAGCGGCATTGAGGTGAAGAGCTATGCGACCCTGCTCGAAGCGCTGGCCAAACGGCACGCCGACTTCCACGCGATCGGAGGTCGTCTCAGCGATCATGGTCTGAATGTGGCTCATGCGAATCCGGTCAGCGACGCGGAAGCCGAGCGGATCTTCGCCAAGGCCCGCAGCGGCACGGCGGCGACAGCGCAGGAGATGGATCAGTTTGCCAGCAACATCATGCTGCACGTCGGTCGTCTCAATGCAGCGGAGGGCTGGACAATGCAGCTTCACATCGGACCCATCCGCAACAACAACACGCGCCTCGCCAAGCAGATCGGAGCCGACGTGGGCGTGGACAGCATTGGCGACTGGCCGCAGGCAGAGCCTTTGTCCAAATTCCTCGACACGCTCGATACCGAGAATGCGCTTCCGAAGACCGTGATCTACAACGTGAACCCTGGGCTGAACTACGTCTTCGCCACGATGATCGGCAACTTCATGGACGGCACCATTCCTGGGAAGATCCAGTTCGGCAGCGGCTGGTGGTTCCTCGATCAAAAAGAAGCGATGGAGTGGCAGATGAATGCGCTCAGCAATCTCGGTCTGCTCAGTCGCTTCATCGGCATGCTCACAGACTCGCGCAGTTTCATGAGCTTCCCACGCCACGAATACTTCCGTCGCACCTTGTGCAACCTCATCGGCAAGGACATCGAAAGCGGCGAGGTTCCCGCCGACTACGACGTGGTCGGCTCCATGGTCCGCAACATCTGCTTCGCGAACGCGAAGGCCTACCTTGGTCTCAAGACGGCGTGACATGATTTTGCCTCATGCGATTTTCTTGAGGCGCAGAACTTAGGCGTTGATGCTCATGCGCGAGTTTGAAATACTCACGGCATGAGCAAGCCACCCGCCAAAGCCGCGCCGACTATCGAGATCGCAGTCGAGTGGGGTGATCTGACTAGCATGCACGGGAAAGGCAATCCGCCGGTGGATGTCATTTCTGCGGGGCATTACACCGGGGTCGAGCCGCAAAGTGCGGAGTTGTATCTCGATAAAGCCATCAGCAAGGACATTGGCAGTGCAATGAAGGGCGATGACGTGGGAGTGATCGGACGCATGACACGTCGGGGGCTCTTGAACCTGGGTTTGGGTGAACCCTACACCCTTCCCTTCAAGAAGGGATGCTGGGCGTCGATCGCGGGGCTCGGAGAGTTTGGCAGCCTCGGGCCTGCACAGCTCCAGACGATGGTGAAGAATTTTTGTTGGTCGCTCAGCCAGAGCAGGAGACGACATCTCGCCACGGTTCTCATTGGAAGTGGGGAGGGGAACATGAGTCTGTCGATGGCCTTGGATGCCTGGTTGGCTGGTATCTATCAGATGTCGATGTCCAGCAGCGAATGGCTGCAGCGTGTGACGATTGTGGAGTTTGATCCTGAGCGGTTTCTCATGATTCGGGAGGCTCTGAGTGAGATGGGACCAAGACCGCGCAGAAATCTCTCTGTTGTCCCGGCTGACGAAAAGCAAGTCAGCGGGGCAGCACAGGAGGTGGCGAAAGCCTTGAGGAAGAAGGCGAGTGAGATCGTTCGCAAAAAACGCCTGCCTGCCTCGAAGGCTTCGATCAACAAGGGCGCGCCGACTCGCATCATGGTATCGACAAGTGCTGCAGGCCTGACCTTTGCCGCATTGACAGACAGTGCTTCCATTCCTGAAAGACAGGTGGCGACCGATCCCTCAGTGCTTCGAATGGTGAGTGAGAATGCGGGCCTTCACGGCGATTCGGACGAGCAAAAGGAGTGGTGTCAGGTGCTGCGCCAGCTTCTGATTCCATGCGATTTGGAAGGTCATCTCTTCAAGAGTGCCGCGCCAGTGGTGCTGACTCTGGATGCTGCTTCTGCGAGGTTGCCATGGGAACTGCTTGCGGTGCCGGATCAGGGATTGGCAGTCCCCCCAGTTGCGGGTGGAGTGAAACCTTCTGATGGCACCAACGATGCATCCGCGTGGTCGGAGGACTTTATTGCCTTGAGTGAGCAGAGAGGTATCACGCGGCAGTTCCGCAGCCTCACTGTGCCGGTCTTGCAGACACGCGTGACGCGGAGGAAAAACCTGCGCGTTCTCATCGTTGCAGACCCGGCCAGCGACGCGCCATTGGTCGATGCTCGAAAAGAAGGCGAGGAATTGAAGGCCCTGCTGGCTGCCCAGGGGGACATTGAGGTGGTGGCGCTCCTGGGACCGACCCGCGCAAGATTGCCGATCGTCATCAGCCGTCTCATGCGCGAGCGGTATGATGTGCTGCACTTCGCCGGGCACAGTGACTTCAATGAGAGTGATCCCGCGAGATCGGGCTGGCTGTTCAGCAAAGCCCAGGACTTATGGTTGAATCCAGCCCTGCTCTCCCGGCTGACGAGAATACCTCCTCTGGTGGTTTCGAACTCATGCACCAGTGGCGGCATCGCTGTGAATGCAGCGCCCAACACGCTGGTAGCAGCGGGACTCGCGGAGGCGTTTTTCAAGCTCGGCGCTCGCAATTATGTCTGCACCGGATGGCCGGTGGGCTCTGAGGCCGCCAGGGCATTCGCGGTTGAATTTTACAAGGTGCTGCTAGCAGGAAGTGAGATCCGTCAGGCGATGATTAAGGGCAGGCTTGGCTCTGCGAATGCGAAAGGAGGCACCTCCACCTGGGGTGCCTATCAGCATTACGGCAGTCCATACTTCCGGCTTACCGAGGCATAATCTCACCGTGAGTTCACAACCCTGACGGATCGCACTCCCACAGCCGCGCTGTCCAGTCTATTGATAGGTCACTGAGTCAGTGGCAGAACGCTTCAGTTGCCGTGAAGAGACGCGAAGGAGGTCAGGCTGCTCCAGAATCAGCAGGAAGGAACTCGAATCATGTTTCACCCTGAAGCATCCAACCATCCTGTTTAAGCAGGCGAATCCGCCACCCTAGCATGGGCAGCAGACGAATGACTTGAGACAACTCACAGCGAGGTCTGCAACTGGCGCTACCGTGTTTTGATAGCTCACTGCTTGCGCTCCCTCGGGGCGCTGTGGCTAATCGAGCAGATCAATTGCATCATCAGAGCAGAAGGCTTTCCAGTTGCCTCCCTTCGATCACACTCTAGCTCTCCCCCTCATCTCATGATCACACCCGAACCCATCAGCAACCACGTCTCCGTCTGGGGCGAAGGCCCTATCTGGCATGACAACCGTCTGCTCTATGTCGATATCGAAGCGCACAAGATCCTCGCCTTTGATCCGAAGTCGGGAACCGAGACGATCTGGAATGTGGGCCAGCGTGTGGGCACCGTGGTGCCGCGTGCGAAGGGCGGTCTCGTGTGGGCTGGCGATGAGGGCTTCTTCTTCCTCGACGAAGTGTCTGGCACTAGCACCAAGATCGCCGACCCCGAACCAGACCTGCCGGAAAACCGCTTTAACGACGGCAAGTGCGATCCCGCAGGCCGCCTCTGGGCGGGCACGATCTGCCTGAAAAAGCGCGCCGAAGCTTCCCTCTACTGCCTGCACACCGATCTGCGTGTGGAGAAGAAATTTGGTCCCGTTACCAACTCGAACGGGATCATCTGGAGCAAGGACGCGAGCACTATGTTCTACATCGACACGCCTTCGAAGAAGATCCGCGCCTTCGATTTCGACAAGGCGACGAGCGCGATCTCGAACGAACGCATCATCTGGGACACGAGCGACGATCCCTCTTCGCCCGACGGCATGACGATCGACAGCGAGGACCGCCTGTGGATCGCCTTCTGCCACGGCGCGAAGGTGGTGTGCTTCGATCCTGCCTCGCGGAAGATCGAAGAGCAGATCGAGTTCCCGTGCATCGAAACGACAGCGTGTGCCTTCGGTGGCGATGACCTTGGTGACCTCTACATCACCACGGGATTGAAGCCCGGACTGGAAGAGCCTCTCGCAGGCCGCTTGTTCGTGTGTCGCCCCGGCGCGATGGGTGTGCCGAGTGATGTGTTCGCAGGCTAGCGCACGCGTTGCAATTTCACCGCCCGCACATCCGCCAGCTCTTGCTTGAGAGGTCCTTCGGCTTTGAGGAGGAGACGGTTCACGCCCGACTTCAAGTGGATGCGTCCCGCAGGTGAATCGACGAAGTGCTCGTAGTCGCCACTCGAGATCACGGTGCCAATGGTGCGGCTTGACTCGGCTTCGAGGGCAAACTGATCACCGGCGGACAATTCATCTGCCGCGAGTGTGACGGTGACTTCATAATCGCCTTCACTTGCGACATCGACATGCCACTCGGCAACGTCATTGGCGATACGCCACGGAGCCAGCACATCGAGCGCGGGGCGATACGCGAGCTTCTGACCGAATGTTGTCGCTAGGCTCGCCGGCAGGATGAAGTCGCCCTTCGCATCGGCTTTGATGGCGACGATCTTTGTGTCGCTCTTCACATTGAGCAATTCGTCGGCGGTCCAAGGCAGCGTGCGGCCTTTCGTTTCCTCGCGCACTTTCGTGATCAGCGCTGGCTCAACGAGCGATGCGCTGTTGCCCCATGCACGACGGATGTAGCTGATCGCGGCAGCGATTTGATCATCATTGACCACGCCGCTCATGCCGATGCCAGGCATGACGAGGTTGAAGGTGGTGCCGCTGACTTGCACGGGACCGTAAAGGCCCTGCAACACCACACGAGCGATGCGCTCCGGCGGTCCCGCGACCCAATCGCTGCCAGCGAGCGGCGGCGCGAGATTCGCCGCGCCCATGCCATGCGGCTGATGACACGCAGCGCAGACTTGCGTGTAGATGCGCTGGCCGTCGTCGAGTTGCTTCAACTGCGTCGGCGACAAAGTGGCTTCGGCTTCTGCCGAAACGAACGCCGCCGCACCCTTCGCTCCCGGCCAGGTGAGCACCGAGGCGAGTCGGAAGCCGAGGTCGCGCTCCTTTGCGTCAGTGCTGCGCATGAGCTTCATGAGGAAGGCGGATTCTTGCTGAAGTTGGATCGGCTTGCGAGCATGCGTAGCAATCGCACGAGCGACGACCTCACTATTCTCAGCATGCTTAACCAGCGCGATAAGTTCACTGGTGGCACCTCGCTCCAAGATGGCTCGCAGCAAGAGCCCGATGAGATGCTCGGTGCGCTCATTCGACAACGGCCACTTCGGCGAGGACTTCCCTGCATTGGCACCCTGAGGCAGGCCAACCGTCCACTTCCGCAAGCACATCTCCATCATCTCCAGTTCGCGACCCGCTAGACTGCTGACCGCTACGACTTCAAATGGCATGGAGGGATTCGCCCCCATGATACTCAGTTGCTCCATGACGCTCAGCGACGCACGTCCATGACTGAGCGCAGCAGCGAGACGCACTTCCTCGTTCACGTCGCTCATGGCCACTTCGAGCAGTGCCTCCGTTGCAATGCCTCCTTCAGCAAGTCGGCAGGCTGTAGTTCGAACTGTTGGATCGGTATCACTCACAGCTGCCTGCATCATCGAGGACGAACCGCTGCCGAGTGCATTCGACGTCCATAGATGCTGCACCTTCCCCAGTGCTGTCGTTGGCTTGAATGCCTTCACGACCGCAGCATCACCTCGCTCAATCAACAACCGCTGCGCCGTAATGCGATGCCAGCCATTCGGATGATCCAGCAGCTTCACGAGTTCGTCCGACTTCATCGCGTCGAGATTCACGGGCTCGCGACTCAGCGGTTTCTCCGTCGAGACGATGCGCCAGATGCGACCCATGTCCTGACCTTGGTCGAGGCTGCGGGCTTTGATTTGCTCGGTGAGCCACGGGACCATGAAGATGACGTGCTCGATGATGCCGTGATACATGTCGGCCACGTAGAGCGCGCCATCGGGGCCGACGCGGGCGTTCACGGGGCGGAAACGTTCGTCGGTGCTGGCGATGAATTCCTGCTCGGGCGGATAGAAGCGCGAGGCTTCGGGGACGATGCCGTCTTTGAGTTTGAGGCGACCGATGAGATGACCGCCAGACTCGGGGATGAACATGTTGCCGCGCGCGTCGTCGGGGAACTGATGACCGTCGTAGCAGCAGATGCCGCTGACGATGGTGTAGGTGCGCAGGCGTCCGTCATCGCGGAGTTCGAGCGCACCGAGGGTGACGGCGGGTGTGACGCGGATGGGATAGACTTCCTGCGCGTTGCCGCAGACGCTGACGTTGATGACTTGTGACAAGAGATCGCGCGGCAGCTTGCTATGCGCGAGCAGCTCGGCGGGAATCAGATCGGCGTGAAGCGCTTTGTTTTCGTAGCAGGAGAAGAACCGGCCGGTTTCATCAAACGTTTGCCCGAACTGCCCGCGATGAATCGTGTCGCGCTCGATGAGCTTGCCGTCCTTCCATTGGTAGTCCTTCGGCCAGTCCGAGCAGTGCAGCCAGTTGTCGATGCCGTAACGCAGGCCGTTCGCCGTGTGCTGAGGATTGCCGGGCACGCCCATGGTGCCGACCTCGGTGCGCCTATCGCACTTTAGATCGCCGTCGGTGTCCTCGCAGAACCAGAGCTTCGGCGGCTCCTGCAACAACACGCCGCCCTTCACGAAGGCGAAGGAACGCGGCATCACGAGCTTGTCGAGATAGACGGTTTGCTTGTCCATCTTGCCATCGTGATCGGTGTCTTCGAGAACGACGAAGCGACAGATCGGATCGCCTTCGTTGCTGCCCGCGAGGTCACGCATGTAGCCCTGGTATTCGAGACACCAGAGGCGGCCCTGCGGATCGAACTCGAAGAAGATCGGCTTTTGCACCATCGGCTCGGCGGCGACGAGTTCGATGCGGTAGCCGGGCGCGAGCTTGAAGGTCGCCATCTCCTCCTCGGGCGTGAGGATCTTCGCATACGGCACGTTCAGCTTCTTGAGCAGCTCGTTGCCCTTCTCCCAATCTGCCCAACCCGTGAGCGCCGATGGCGGACGAGCACGGGGACGCTCCTTCGGGATCGAATCAGCCTGAGCAGCAGAGGCGATCAAAGCTAGGCCAAGAGCAATGCGATGCATGGCGATGCTTTACGGAGTCGATGGCGCGACTTTCGTCACGGCGGTCGAGTTTAGGGATTCACGAGTGCATTGTTCTTCAACCTGAAAGGATGATGAAAGCGACATGACATACATAATCTGCCTGAGGTGGCATCAATGGTGGAGATGGCACCGCAGGCGTCATTCATCAAGCATCCTTGTCTCAGGCAATGGGGCAATCCAAGAGTGTGACCACACTCGTGAGCCGCTACCCTACCGAGGCGTTCGAGCTGTTTGCTCGACGAAACGCCTCCGTAGCTGAGGCGACGCGCTGAGACCAGGGCTGCGCGACCGTCGAGTTCTGCGATACCCATGATTCCAGATGCTCTCTCACCATTTCTATTGATGCCTATGTCAAAGGTAGTGACGCCGATGATCTTGTCGAAACGGTGAACTTCGATGTTCGTTAGGTCTGAGAGAATTTCATTCGCGTCGTATCGATCTCTTTCTTGGACGTAAGCTGATGAAGGCATCGTCATCGCAGGGAGAGTGGCGGCCTTCAGGTGGTGGACTTTCTGGATTCCATCCAGCACCGCTTCAATTTGCTCGTTTGAAACAGTCCCGAGTGCCACCACGGCTATGCGAGTGTCCTTCTGGTGGGTCGAGCATCCCAGAGAAAGGATGACCGCAAACAAGACCTGGAGGTAACGGCACGGCATCACTTCGCCTTCGCCCGCAGGTCCATGGTGCAGTCCTCATCCGCAGGCACGGGCTCGCCGACTTGATCCACGGGCTGGGTGAAGAGGTAACGCCAGACATCTTCGTGAATGAACTGGCCATCGGCGGTCTTCACGGCGGCACCGCCGGGAACGACGGAGCTGTGCGCTCGCTTGTCGTCCTTCTTCACATCGGCATCGGTGATGAGACGGCGCGTGTTGCCATAGGGTGGCTTTGATTGATCGACATTCACGATGGGCCCGAATTTGCTGAGACCAAGCAACTGCCACGAGCGGCAGTAGTGGTCGCCGCGCCAGCCGCCATCGAGCACATGGCTGAAGCCGAAGAAACGATTCTCCGGTGTGGCGGAGGGCAGGCCCTGCCAGGTTTCGTATTGATCGCGAGGACCACAGAACATCACGACTCGATCAACGCGCACCTGCTTCGCAAATCGTGCCGAAGTGGTGGAGCCATGCGAGCTGCCGCAGATGATCACCTTGGTCCAGTCCAGTCCGTTGCCATCGGCGGCGAGGAATTGCTCCCAGTGTGCCTGTGGATTCTCCTTGGCCAGCCACTTCACGAATTGGTGTGCACGCTCCATCATGCCGTCTGGCTTGGGGATGCTGACAAGGTCGCTGACGTCTTCGCCCGTTGCGGCCTCGAGTCTGATCTTGCCCAGGAGCATGCCGTCGCTGCCGGGTGAGCTGTTGCCAAACTTTCCAAACCATCCATTGGCGTAATGCACCTGGATCGCGTGGAGGCCGTAGCTGCTGACGCGCTCGAACAATGGTGCGCTGTAACCCATGAGCCAGACGACCAGCTTGCCCTGCGGGGCCACGCGAGTGTCCACCATCGCGCTCTCTTCGTCAGCGGGCTTGCCCTTCTTTTCGAACACAAACTCGATCTCCGGGTGCTCCCTGGCGTTGGGGTCGATCACGCTAGCGCGCGCCTTGAACTCGTAACGCTGAGGGGTGGCATCGTTGTAGGCCGGTGCGGCGGTGAGATGGGTGGCAAGGAGGAGAGCAAGGGGGAAGACCAGTTTCATGGGCGCATGGGGTAACGGCCTTTCGCGCAGGTGTCCTTCGCGAACCTTTGCGGTATCGAGCACGCGCCGCCCACCGGCCAAGCATTTCGTGCGTGCTTTTTGGAAGCGGATCTGGTTTGCTCCTTAAATCACCATGAAAACTTCCGACGTGCTCCTCTCTGTCCGCGCCCGTCTCAATCGGGCCGCGATGCTGCAAGCCCTCGCATGGAGCCTAGCCATCGGTGGTGGCGTGCTGCTGGTCTCCGGCCTCGCGTGTGTGCTCCAGGGCTACCCGTTGCTCGGCTGGTGCTGGGCAGCCACGGCCATCGCTACCGGGCTGACGTTCACGACTTTGTATCTGCGTCGTCGAGCGACCGAGGATGATGCGGCGCGGTTCGCGGACCAGTATTTCAATCTGAAGGACACGCTGACTTCCGATCTACACTTCCAGCGCGAGGGGCGCAGCGGCGAGTTCTTCGATTTGATCAATCAACAAGCCGTAGCCACGGCCGCGCGTGTGAAGCCAGAGGGCATCGCCTTGCCTGCACCGAAGCGGATGCTTGCGCTCGGCACCGTGCTGGTGCTCGCGGGATTCAGCCTCAGCTTCCGCAGTCCGTCGCCGGAAGT
>CAUJJC010000337.1 GCA_963204975.1 Verrucomicrobiota bacterium
GGCGCGAGCCGCTTCGATCATCACGTCGATGCTGTCCGACTTGGTCGCATCCTCATCGTGCTGCTGCATCTTCACCACTTCCAGGAAATGGCCGGCAGCTCGCACGTAGTCACGCTCTTTGACTTCGATGCGGGCCAGCACGGTCATCATGCTGCGCCTCCGGCGAGATTTGTCACTGCCCTCTGACGAAGCGAGCCACTTCTCCAAGGTCGCACGCGCACCAGCGAGGTCACCCAGTTCGACTTGCACTTCGGCGTAGGCTCTGGCGAAGGAAGGGTTGTCCGCCGCTACATTCCCTGCCCCATCTTTCTCATCGCGGAGGGAATTGAGCACAGCCATGGCCTCGTGATCGCTGTCCATCACATTGAGCGCCCCTGCGAGCTTCAGACTGGCATCAAACCACGAGCGTCTCCCCTGCTCTCCCTTCGCTTTCCATGCGTCGATGAGCTGTCGATAAAGAGGCACCGCGTCCCGATGGCGTCCCGTCTCATAGAATGATTCCGCAACAAGCTCCAGAGCCTCCAACGTTTCGGGATCATCGGCACCGCGCAAGGTCGTGAGCAAGGCGAGCGCTCGCTCGCGTAGCGGCAACGCCTGACGGTCATCGCCCATCGCCTCGTAGGCAGCAGCGATCTCGCGTGCCATCGTCAGCTCCAGTTCGGGTTGATCGGATGACTTGCTCAACGCTGCCTCCGCGCTTTTTAATCCGGCCCGCAGTGCCGTCGCATTCTCACCCGACTTGATTTGCTTGCCCGCCTCCTGCAGCACACCGCTCATAATTGCTAGCGCATCATCGGCACGCGCGGATTGGCGAAGGGCCAGCCGCGCCTTCTCATGGGCCTGGAGGCTCAACTGTTCCGCTCGTCGATGTGCGACGGACTCATCAAGGTAGGCCTTGAAACTGATGAAGGCGGAGATGCCGATGCCAACGATGACAAACAACCCTGCGGCGACAGGTGCTTTGTTGCGTTGCACCAGCTTGTTAATCCGGTAGGCCATCCCCGGAGGTCCCACGGACAGAGCTTCCTGATTGAGGAAGTGCTGAAGATCATCCGCCAGTGCGGCTGCGGAGGCGTAGCGATCATCGGGGCGCTTTTCCAGTGCCTTGAGCACCAGCCAGTCCAGTTCCTCCAGATCGCGCCGCTTCACGCCTTTGGGCACAGGCGCACAGCGCTCAGGCTGGGCACGCACCAGCGCACTCGGACGCGGAGCCTCCTCCTCGCAGACGCGCTTGAGCAGCGAAGGCAGCGAGATCGCATCCGTGGCACCGCGCCCGATGGGTGTCACTCCGGCAATCAACTCGAAGAGCACCACGCCCAGGGCATACACATCCGCCCGCGCATCCGCACCCTCGCTGCTGAACGCTGCTTGCTCCGGTGCCATGTATTGCGGCGTGCCTAGCATCATGCCTTTGGCTGTGACGGCGAGCGTGAGATCGCCCGTTGCCTCATCGCTGAGCGCCTTTGCGATACCGAAGTCGATCACCTTGGGCACAGGCTGGCCGTCCACTTCGGTGACGAGAATGTTCGAGGGCTTCAGATCGCGATGCAGCACCGCACGCTGATGAGCATGCTGCACGGCATGACACACCTCCACCATCAAGCGCAAGCGCTGACGGAGGTCGAGCTGATGGGCTTCGACGTAGCGCGTGATGGGCTCGCCATGGACCAGCTCCATCACGAAGTAAGGCTGCCCTCCCGGCAGCACATTCATGTCCAGCACAGCGGCGATACCTGGATGATTCATGCGAGCGAGCGCGTGGCTCTCCATGCGGAATCGCTCCTCCGCCGCCACGACGTCCACTCCAGGGCGAAGGATTTTGAGCGCCACCTCGCGCTTGATCGGCTCCGTTTGCTCCGCTCGCCAGACGACTCCGAATCCCCCCTCGCCCAGCTTGGCGATCAGACGATAGCCATCTACCCTATCCCCCGGCGCAAAAGCCCGTGCCTGCGTGCCCAGCGAGGCATCCAGACCCATCGCGAGGAGATGGGCGGCATGTTGGCCTGAGGGCTGATGGGAAGCGTTCATGGTGAGAGTTTGTCCAATAGGGACGGGAGCATCGTTCGGTGAGTGTTCGCACTCACAAGAAACGTAGCACTGGCCTGACGACCTGGAGTTTATACGGTCGCCACCTGCCCATCATTTACAAGACACCACATGAAACGACTCGCACTTTCCGCCCTGCTATTCACCGCCCAGCTCCAGGCACAGGCCCCCTCTTTTCAGGAACAGCTCATTGATGACCAGGTGGAGATCGGCTACGGCGCTGCCCTGGCCGATGTGAATGGCGATGGCAAAACGGACATCCTCCTGGCCGACAAGAAACTCATCGTCTGGTATGAGAACCCCGCCTGGACGAAGCACGTCATGGCCGAGTCCCTCACCCCCAAGGACAACGTCTGCATCGCCGCTCGCGACATCGACGGCGATGGCAAGTGTGAGGTGGCCGTCGGAGCCGAATGGAACCCCGGAGACACCGAGCACAGCGGAGCCGTGTTCTATCTCATCCCGCCTGCTGATCGCACCCAAAAGTGGGAGCCCATCAAGCTCCATCATGAGCCCACCGTGCATCGCATGAAATGGGTGCGCGGCCTGGATGGCCACTACTCGCTCGTCGTCGCTCCCCTGCATGGTCGCGGCAACAAGAACGGCCAGGGAGCAGGTGTGCGCGTCCTCGCCTATCAAGTGCCGCAGAACCCCAAGGCCGAATGGAAAACCTCGCTGGTGAACGACTCCATGCACATGACTCACAACCTCGACATCGTGCCCACCACCGCCAACGAAGCAGAGACGCTGTTGCTTTGCGGACGCGAAGGCGTCGTGCGGCTCTCACCCACCGCTGACGGCTGGCATCAGCAATGGATCGCACGGCATCCGGCGGACAATGCGGACCTCAAAGGCGCAGGCGAAGTGCGCTGGGGGGTCTTCGCCAATGGATCGCCCTACGTTGCCACCATTGAGCCCATGCACGGCCATCAACTCTGCATCTACACCCCGCCACCCGACGGCCCGAAGGACAAGGAATGGACGCGCACGGTGCTCGATGACAAGCTGGTCGATGGACACGCCATCGCCTGCCACGATCTCCTCGGCATTGGCAACCGTCAGATCGTCGTCGGCTGGCGTTCAATCAATCAAATCGGACCTCGGGTGGGCGTGAAGCTCTTCCACACCACCAAGGAGAACGGCACCGGATGGCAGCAGACGCTCATTGATGACAATGGCATGGCATGCGAAGACGCCGTCGTAGCCGACCTCAATGGCGACAAGAAGCCCGACATCGTGGGTGCCGGACGCCGCACCAAGAACCTCAAAATCTATTGGAACCAGCGCCCCTAACAACACTCGTCAACCCAACGAGCAGCGCTTCAGTCGGACTATCTTGAAGAGGCCTACTTCGCTTTGCCTTTGCCCTTCCCCTTGCCTTTGGCACGCGGAGGATCGCCTGCTCCGGTGTAGGGTTCCTTCTCGAAGGTCTGACCATCGCCAGTAACGCGTGGATCGCCCGCATCGGTGAGGATCTGCATGAGTTGTCCGGTCAGCTTCGCCTTGATGTCTGAGTAGGCGGGGTCAGCGGCCACGTTGTTCTTCTCGTCCGGGTCTTTTTTCAGATCGTAGAGTTCAAACTCCGGGCGCTTCGCGAAGGCGAAATCATAGTGCCAGCGCCACTGCGGATCATTGCGATGTTCGATGAGCCAGGCCTTGGTCTCGCTCGCGTCCATGTCGGGAAAAGCAACGTGCGTGTTGTGCGCGAGTTCGTCGTGGGAGGGAGCACTCGTCTCCGTCACTTGATAGGGTGCGCCCATGGGCCAGCGGTCCGCTTTGAAGTTGCGCACCAGCAGGAAGTCCTGCGTGCGCAGCGCACGCTGCGGATAGCCCAGATTGCCCTCGCGAGCCCCCGCGACGTGGCGTTCACGACCACTGATCACCCACGAGCGAGCGGGATCGACGAGGCCCGATTTGTCCGATTTCAAAATTGGCACCAGACTGCGGCTGTTGAGTCCTGCGGGCAACGGTGCGCCACCGATCTCCAGAAATGTCGGGCACAGATCAGGCAGCGAAACGAAGTCATCCACCACACGTCCCCCTTTGCCACCGGGATACGAGATCGCCAGCGTCACCCCAGTGCCGAAGGACGACAGATTGCACTTGCCCGAGGGGAAGCCCGGCGCGCCATGATCACCGCTGACGACGATGACGGTATTCCCCAGCTCGCCCATGTCTTCGAGCTTCTTCATGATGATGCCCAGCGCATGATCCCAGGCCTGCGCCTCACCCAACATATCGGCGAAGTCCTCGCGCACCTCCGGCACATCAGGCAGGAATGTCGGCATCCGCCCCTGGAGCGATTCGGGCTCGATGCCCCACAGCGCCTTGCCACTGCCCTTCTGCCACAGGCGATGCGTATTGGTCGCGCCGAACCAGTAGCAAAACGGCTTGTCCTTCTCGGTGGCCCAGGCGGCCAAGAAGTGATCGAAATTCTTCCGCACATCGCCAAAGAGATCCTCCTTCGCCGCATCCACGCTCATGCCATTCGCCACGAGTTTGGTGACCTCCTCGGAGAAATTGGAGAAACGATTGCCCGTCTGATCATGTGCATACTGCTGGCCACCAAAGGGCGCATCGCCAGGCGAGCCAGGGCTCCAGACCTTCCAGGTCTTGCCAATGTGATAGCCCGCATCGCGCAGCAGCAGCGGCCACGTCGGAATCGCACTGTCCCAAACCGCGCCATTCAAAATCGCACCACGCCCCGTGTTGAAGAAGTAACGACCACTCGTGAGCGAACTCCGGCACGGAGTGCATGAGGGCGCATTGACGAACGCATTGCGGAACAGCACGCCATTCTTCGCGATGCGATCCACATTCGGCGTCTTCACAATGTCATTCGCATTGGGCCGACCATCCAGCCCCGCGTAGGCACTGGCGTAGCGCCCCCAGTCATCGGCGAAGAAGAACAGGATGTTGGGTTTCTTTTCCGCCGCGAGCAGCGACGAGGTGAAGACAAGGCAGAGCAGGGCGATAAATCGAATCATGCGCAGCCTTGAACGTCGTGACGCAGCCCAGATTGCAGCGAACTCGCACCTCCAGAAGCCCCTCACGAAAGACCTCCGCACACGAGATCACAGTCTCACACGAAGGCTCCAAGCCACGAATCGAAAACCCCCTCGCTTGGTGCGTTCGTGCCTTGTTGTGACGAAAAGAATAATCTGAACGACGGCCCGGACTAGGGTGGGGCCACCTGAGTCAGTAAATGCGCAGTCTGGGTGATCGACGCGACGGACGCCACATCCAGCACCTTGTCTTCCTTTGTTTTGATTTTTCTCATTCCTTGCTGAGCTTGGCGTTAAGCCTTCATACAAACTTTCTGACAGGCTCAGCAACAGAGATGACTCGTGAATTCTGGGATCAGGCTTGTTTTGAGTTCGCCACTCGGGCACAATCACCAAAAACCAGCGATCACCATGCGTGCCTGCCCTCTCAAATCCGTCTGTCCCAAGAAACCCACCCTCTCCACGGAGATGCTCAATCGCCGCGAGTGGGTGAAGCGGTTCGTCGTTGGCTCCGCCGTCGCGCTCACGGGCGAAGCCTGGAAGGGATTGGTGCTGGCCGATATTTCGCCATCGGTGAATCCGGCCAATGTCATCTCGCTCAAGATTGCGGATTATCCCACGCTGCGTGACCGGCTTGATGGTGGTTACGGTTCGATGAGATTTAATCTCTTCGGCATCACGATTCCGAACGGCATCATCACTGTCACCCGCACCCCCACGGATCAATTTTATGCCGTCAGTGCCTACTGCACTCATCAGGGCACCATCGTAGATCCCTACCTTGCTGGGGACACGAATGCCATGATCTGCTACGCGCACAACTCGGTGTATGACATTCAGGGAACGGTCCTCGTGCCTGGAAATGGCGAGTCCTCACAGCCCAACCTGCCGTCCTACAACAATCAGTATGACAACGTCTCCGGTGTCCTGCGCATCGAGATTCCCAACCTCAATCTCAAGGTGAACTCGACCACGCTTTTCTCGGTGAATGGGGCGACGCAGCGGTTCCAGCTTTCATTTCCGGTCAAAGGCGGTGCCAAGTATCGCATTCGCTATACCCCCGATCTGGCCACGCCTTCGACTCTCGTCCCATTCGCCACCACCTCTACGGGAGCCGTTTCATTGACAACCATCAGCCCAACCTCCAACGGCACCCGAAACGCCTGGGTGGACTCGACTTCGGCCCAAGGATTCTACTTCGTCGAGATGATCGTCACGGAGTATGTGCCATAAGGCTCCCTGATCGGAGTTTCCGACACGCTAACGAGATGTCACACATTCCGTTGATCGGTGTTACGGATGCCGCACGACACTCTAGCGCACGTACTGCCGCCAGGTGTCTGTGCCTGAGAGTGTGACCGAAACCGTGACGAGATGGATGCTGCCCGAGAGGGTGGCATCGGAGTCCACCACGCCGCCATTCTGTCCGGTCGCCCCTGCCCCACCGGCACTTTCGGCAATGGTGGTCCACGAAGCGAGATCGTCGCTGAGCTGGAGTTTGTAGGTCAGGTCCGTCGCCGAGGTGTCACGCCGGAAGGTGGTGGTGAAGGTTCGATTGCCAGAGGCTACCGGTCCCGCGATCGCGCTGAACTGCGTGGCCGAATTGAAGGCCAACGGACTGAAGCCGTAGGCGTATTCGATTTGATTCGTGATGCCATCGCCATCGAGGTCGCCCTGAGGGTCCAGCCATTGTCCGGTCAGATAAGAAGGAAAGTAAGTGGCCAGCCACTTCTGGAACGGCGCAGCCTGCACGAGGGTGAGCTTGGGCCGCACGCCGCTGGCACTCTCGCGGCTGTCGATGCGCTTGGTCGTGTTGGTCGTGCCTTCATCGGAGCGGAGGACCCAGCCTTGATTGCCGGACGGTGCCAAGAGCCAGTCGTGAACATCATTGACCATCTGCGCGCTCTGCCACGCCCAGGTGCCCGTGCCATTCACTGCAAGCGAGGAAGAGACGATGGTGCTGTTGAATTCACCGCCCTCGGTGGACCACAAGTTCGGTGTGGAAAAGAACCGGGTGGTCCACGTCGCATCGTTCGTCGTTGCGGCCACACCATCGGTGGCACCGAAAGACGTGCCCTCGCCCCAGGATTCGAGCAGCTTGTGCAGGATGGAATTCCGCTGCGCGGCGGTGCCGGTGCCCATTTGATTCACATTCAACTGAAGGATCGCCGATTCAAAACGTGAGCCCGCAGGCAAGGCGCTGAGATCAAACGCAAGCAAGGCGCGACGATCATCGCCCGTGCTGGAAGGCCCCGCGAAGAGATTGCCCGTGGCATTGCTCAACTCACCCTCGGAGAAGATGGCATTGTCCTTCACGGGCTCCAAAGTGATCGGAGCCGGATTCGTGGGCGCTGGCATCAGCTTGTAGAGACCTCCATTGGGCAGGCCATTCTCCAGCGCCTGCACGCCTGCGCTGGTCTTCGTGGCCACGTAAATCTCCCCCGCTGCATCTTGGCCCATGCACATGATGCGCAACGAAAAGGGATTCCCACCCAGCATCGGAATCGCGGCGGTCAGGGTGAAGACACCACTGCTCGGAGCCGTCTCCTCCAGCCCCATCAGCCGTCCACTGGGCGATCCCCCCACGGCACCGTAATCGCCGAAGATGTATTTCCCCTGAAGGTCGGGAATCGCTGTGCCGCGATACACATGCCCGCCGGTGATCGAGAGCCCGAGCAGGGGCAAACTGGTGCCTGAGATTCCAGGGTGTCCGTATTGAGCAATCGGATCAATCAAGGTGCCTCCGGGATGCGCCATCGTGGATGAGAAGCTCGGCCGCTCCGTGCCTTCCATGTAGCGCCAGCCATAGTTGCCACCGCTGGTGATGAGGTTCACCTCCTCGATGCGCCCCTGCCCCACATCCGCGCAGAACAAGCGCCCTGTGCCACCGGTGCCGTAGTCGAAACTCAATCCCCAGGGATTGCGAATGCCGAAGGCATAGATTTCCTCCCTCACGCCGCCGCCCGCACCGACAAACGGATTGTCCACTGGGATGCCATATTGCCCTCCAGGACCATTGGTGCCGAGAGGGTCAATGCGCAGAATCTTGCCCAGGTATCGCGTCTTGTCCTGGCTGTTGCCCAGGTTGTCGGAAGGCCGCGCGGCACTTCCACCCGTGTGGCCCGCATTGTTGTCATTGCTGCTGCCACCATCACCCGTGGCGATGTAAAGCATCCCATCATTGCCAAAGGCCAGCCCGCCACCGTTGTGGTTGGTCTGCGGCTGGGTGAAAGACAGCAGCTTGCGTTCGCTCGTAGGATCAGCGGCATTCGGATCAGTCGCGGACACCTGAAACTCAGCGATCACCGTCACTCCGCCCGTAGTGGGATCACCGACCTGAGGCGGCGCGGGATCAATCCCGGCCTGGTAGGTCTTCATGTAGTTGACGTAAAACTTCCGATAGCCTGGGGATGCCGGATTGCCATACCCTGGATGAAACACCAGCCCGAGCAGCCCACGCTCATCGTAATTCTGAGTGAGTCCCAGCACTTTGCGATGGGCGGTATTGGTTGCCGTGTTGGAGATGTCCAGAAACGGCGTGGGCCGCATCATGCCGCCTTCGATGACGAAGATTCGCCCCGGTTGATCCGCGACGAAGATCCGCCCATCGCCAGCATTCGCCACTGTCGTCGGCGAGTGAAACTGCTGGAGCACCACGGGCTTGAGATAGGTGGTGGGATAGATCGCGAGGACAGACGACGATCCAGCCAGGAGAAAAGTGAGAGCAAGGCGAGGAAGTTTCATGGCAGATCAGCCGCTATGGCCCCGCATTGAACCAGATCGGATCAGAAGCGGCAAGACAATTGCCTTCCCGCTCACATGCTCGCCGTCGCACTCACCCCACCACCAGCCAGATCGCCGCGATCAATGTGAGGCCGAAAAGCAGCCATTCGAAGGGCTTCTGGGGGATGCGCTTCAGGATTTGCCAGCCAAGCAGGATGCCCAGCACCACCACGGGCAGGAGGATGAAATTGGTCACCAGCGAGGGGCCGTTGATGATGCCGAGATTGGTGCTGAACGGCACTTTGAAGAGATTGATGAACAGGAAGAAACGGCTGAAGACGCCCAGCCAGTCCTTCTTCTCCAGACGTTGCGATAGCAGATAGACGGTCATCACTGGACCCGCCGCATTGGCCAGCATCGTCACCACACCGGCCATGAATCCCATGCTCCAGGCAAAGGCCTTGTGCTCGGTGAGGGCGACGAAGGTGTCCTTGTTCGCATCCAGCA
This sequence comes from Verrucomicrobiota bacterium, assembly GCA_963204975.1. Taxonomy (GTDB): domain Bacteria; phylum Verrucomicrobiota; class Verrucomicrobiia; order Verrucomicrobiales; family Verrucomicrobiaceae; genus JAEUHN01. Next base: position 9,282 of record CAUJJC010000337.1, read on the forward strand.
GCAGCTTGAACGCGAGCAAGCCGATGATCAGCCAGCCGATCACGGGCCGCGCCACCGCCTTGTCGATCACATCGAGCAAGGGCCATCCGACCAGCACTCCCAGGATCGCCGGGACCGCCATCAGCCACACCGGCTTCCACGATCCGCCCTTGCGATTGATCAGGAAGCCCATGACATCCGCCGCGATCAGGAGCGGCAGCACCAACCCCACGCTCTCCTTGGCCCCGAAGGCCTTCGCCATCAGCACGACGGTCAGCGTCGCCGTGCCCGCCAGACCCGCCTTGGACAAGCCAATGCACAAGGCCCCGATGATCGCCAGCGTCAGCGTGAAGCCATCGCCCTTGAACATCGAGTGATCCGCGAGCCATTGCAGCCAGGTGGAGTCAAGCATGAGGCGCGCATTGGTGGCGAAGGCATCACGCTGTGCCAGTGGTTTTCAGCACTAAGCACGAAAAGGGCGGAGCACGAATGGTGCCCGTGCATCGCACCTTGGAGTTGCGCTTACTCGTCCGCCTTCTTCTTGTTCTTCATCTTCTTCTTGTTGCCTTCACCGCCGCTCTTGCCGCCGATGTCTTCGTGATTGGAAGCCGGGATCATCTTGGCCAGTTCGGCCTTGGTGTTGGCATACTTCGAATCGCTGGCGAGGTTGGTCCACTCGTAGGGATCGGTGGCCTCGTTGTAGAGTTCCTCCTCGCCATTGGCGTAACGGATGTAGCGCCATCCTTCGCTGCGGATGCCGTGATTGTTGAAGAGGTGAGTCGTCAGCGCCGGTGTCGCCCATGCGGCGGAGGGATCAGCCAGCAATGCCTTGATACTGGGGCCTTCGACGTGCGCAGGCTTGGCAATGCCGCAGAGGTCCATCAGCGTGGGGTAGATGTGCATGTAGTCCACCGTGCGCTCGCAAACAGCATCCGGTTTCGTCACGCCAGGTGCCACCCAGATCAGCGGCGCACGGGTGGCCTCCTCCCAGAGCGCGAACTTCCGCCAGTGCTCCTTCTCGCCCAGATGCCATCCATGATCGCCCCAGAAGACGATGACCGTGTTGTCCTTGAATGCGCTCTTATCAAAGGCGGCCATGAGGCGTCCGATGTTCATATCGGTGTAGGCGCAGGCAGCCAGATAGCCCTGAATCGCCTCCTTCCAGCGTCCGCTTTGGAGCATCTCCGCATGATCACCTGTGGGCCTGGCCATTTTTACGCCTGAAGGCGGGATGTCCGCGAGGTCACCTTCCTTGGTGGGTGGCAGTTGGATCTGATCGAGCGGAAACATCTCGTAATACTTTCGAGGCACGAACCAGGGCATGTGCGGCTTGTGCAGTCCCACGGCGAGGAAGAAGGGCTTGTCGTGCTTCTTGCCTAGCTGCTCAATGCCGTAGTTGGTGATGTCGTAATCGTCGATGTCCTCGTCCTTGCAGTCGATGGGGGCAAACTTGATTCCCCCCACCCCATCGCTTTGGCCTTCAACGGGCGTGGGATTGCTGTGCTTCTTGCCCTTGCGATCCATGTAGTGATCCCACTCCTCGGGCCGGGCATACGATTCGTGGTAAATCTTGCCCGCACCGCACACGAAATAGCCACCGCTGCGGAAGGCCGAGGTCAAGGGCTTGTCGATGGGCACCACGGTGCGCCAGTCATTGTTGTTCTCATAGACACCCGTCGTCGAGGGCCTCATGCCCGTCATCAATGCAGCACGCGATGGATTGCACACGGGTGCCGCGCAGTAGCTGCGGGTGAAGCGCACCCCGCGTTTTGCCAGTGCATCAATGTTGGGCGTGACGGACTGCTTGTTGCGGCCCAGGTAGTGAACCCAGTGATTGAGATCATCGACGGCGATGAACAGGACATTGGGCTTCTCCGCAGCGTGAACGAACGCGGAGCAGCAGAGCACGAGGGCAGCAAGGAGGAAGCGCATGGTGCGCGCGGAAACGCACCGCCCCTTCGCATCTTGCGTTCAGATCACGGGCGTTTGGATCGCTTCGAGTCGCCGACCACCAGTCGCCCGCGAGCGGTCACCCACTTGCCCTTGGTAACGACTTGATCAAACTCGAGCCCCGCGCGCCGCCCCGCATCCAGGCAGCCCTGGGCCTGCTCCTTGAGGATGCCGGAGACGAAGACGATGCCGTCGGGTTTCATCGCACGCACGATGGTGGGGAAGGCGTCCGTGAGGATGTCGTAGAAGATATTGGCAGCCACGCAGTCCCACTGCTGCTTGGGATTCCAGGTGAGCACATCGGCTTTCACGAAGGAGCAGCGCTCGGCATGATTGCGCGTGATATTTTCCTTGGCCACGCGCACGGCCTGGGGATCGAAGTCGCAGCCCCAGACTTTCTTCGCACCCAGCTTCTCTGCGGCGATGCCGAGGATGCCTGTGCCGCAGCCGAGATCGCACAGCGTCCAGGCCCGGCCTTCCTTCTGCCACCTCTCCGCCGCATCGGCGAGGAAGCGCAGCACGGTGGACGTGGTGGCATGATGGCCGGTGCCAAAGGCGAGGTCAGCCGGCATGGCGATGATGTCGCGGCCAGGGAACTCCTTCTGCACGGCGGCGATCTCCTTGGCACTGCGGGCGGCGACAATGACCAGCCGGTCGCGCACTCGAATGGGCTCAGGAGGCTCGGGGGCGAGGGCGGCCCAGTTTTGCTGCTTCACCTCGCGCACGCTGCCGCCGAAGTTCTTGTGAATCTCGAGCGCGTCCTTCTTCCGTTCGCAAAAGACTTCCACGCGGGTGGTCTTGCGCCCAGGGACTTCAGTGATGACGAGGCTGAGATGAGGCGAACCGGAGAATCGCTCCTCCCAGGCATCAGACCATTTGGGGGAGGAGAGCTTGGACCAGACGTGCATGATAGGGAGTGGTTGGAGTGAGCGCGCGGTGCAAGAGATGCACATCGCGAGCACAGCTTTGCACAAAAAGACCCTTCATGGCGAGCACACAATGCTTGCCCTTCCCCCAAAGTGCATGGCACACTACGCCATCCCCCCAATCCCCAATGGCACGCCCTCACAACCTGACCATCTGCTCCTTCTGCGGCAAGAGCCACGCCGAGGTGCGAAAGCTCATCGCTGGTCCCGGTGTCTATATTTGCGATAGCTGCATCGGCGTCTGCAAAGGCATCCTGGAAAAGGAGGCCTCGCAGGAAACAGATTCGCACCCGCCTCTCCGCGTGCCACGCCCGGCAGACATCATGGCGCAGCTTGATCAATACGTGATCGGTCAGGCACATGCGAAGAAGATTCTCAGCGTCGCAGTTCACAATCACTACAAGCGCATCATGCACTCCCAGGCGCAGGCTGCCCGCGCCGCCAATCCCAAGCGCCCGATGCCCTTCCAGGACCCGGCCAATGAAGTGGAACTGGAGAAGAGCAACATCCTCCTCCTCGGCCCCACCGGCTGCGGCAAGACCCTGCTGGCCAAGACGCTGGCCCGCATCCTCAACGTCCCCTTCTCCATCGCCGATGCCACCACCCTCACCGAAGCAGGCTACGTGGGCGAGGATGTGGAAAACATCATCCTGCGATTGCTGCAAGCCGCAGACTTCGACATCGCCCGCGCCGAGATCGGCATCGTTTACATTGATGAAATCGACAAGATCGGGCGCAAGACCGAGAACGTCAGCATCACCCGCGACGTGTCCGGCGAAGGCGTGCAGCAGGCCTTGCTCAAGATCATCGAGGGCACCATCTGCAATGTGCCCCCACAGGGCGGACGCAAGCATCCCCAGCAGGAATACATCCAGGTCAACACCGAGAACATCCTCTTCATCTGTGGAGGTGCCTTTGTGGGCTTGGAGCAGATCATGGACCGCCGCCGCAATCGCAAGACGATGGGCTTCGGCACCACGATGGAACTGCACGAAGCCGATGCCTCCCCCGAGAAAAAAGCGCGCAACCATGTGGAACCCGAGGACCTGCTGGCCTTCGGCTTGATCCCCGAGTTCGTAGGTCGTCTGGCCATCGAGTGCCAGATGGAGGCCCTCACCGAAGCCGAACTCATCCGCGTTCTCACCGAACCCAAGAACGCCCTCATCAAGCAGTATCAAAAGCTGCTCGGCATGGACAACGTGGACCTCATCATCAACAAGGACGCCCTGGGTGCCCTCGCCAAGGAAGCCGCCAAACGCGGCACCGGGGCGCGCGGCCTGCGCAGTGTGTTTGAGCGCATGATGCTCGAAGTCATGTTCGACATCCCCAGCCGCACCGACGTGCGCTCCGTCACCATCACCGAAGCCGTGGTCAAAGGCGAACGCCAGCCACTCATCAAGAAGCGCGCCGATCGTGCCGCCGCCTAGCACCCGCGATTCCATTTCGTCATTCGTCATTCGTCATTCGTCATTCGTCATTCGTCATTCGTCATTCGTCATTCGTCATTCGTCATTCCACCATGCCTACCCGCCGTCACCTCCTCCAGCTTGCCGCCAGCGCTTTCGCTGCCCCCGTCGTCACCCGCGCCGCCGATGCGGCCAAGGAACCGCTCTTCAAGATCAGTCTGGCCGAATGGTCGCTGAACAAGGGCATGTTCAAGAAAGGCGGCGCAGAGCCTGTCGAGCATCTCGACTTCGCCAAGATCGCCCGCAGC
>CAUJJC010000338.1 GCA_963204975.1 Verrucomicrobiota bacterium
CTGGAGCGATTCCTCCGCAGTCGCCAGACCGATCCATCCCTGGATTGGGTGGACCAGTATCGAGTTTTGATTGGCCCTTACGCCGAAGACCGCAAGCTTGCAGCCTCGTTGGACAGGTTTCAAAAAAACATGCCCGCAGAGGAGGCCGAAGGCTTGCTGAAAGAGTATCAGGCTGCGCGCAAACAACTGCGCACGCAGGGCACCATTGTCCAGATATTGGACGGCAATATTGGCGCGCTTCAGAAGATGATCGCGAGCCAGCGCCTAGCTACCGAGCGCCAGGAACTCAAGCAACAGTTAGCTCACCGGCAGCGAGAACTGGATCAGTTAGCCGAACTGGGCAAAGCGCTGCCATCGCTCGTGAGAGGCTATGATTTCAGCCCGGCAGTTGCCATCCTGAAGGAGATGACATTCGAGTCGCCCGAGGTTCGGAATGCGTTGGATGCCAAACTCTATCTCTATCAAGGAGCCCAGGCCTTCATGACGCAATTGGCGAGCGACATTGCTAGCCGAGGGTGGAGCGGGCGACTGGCGCGGATCTCGGGTTCGCCTGTGGACGGTCGCTTGACGGCCATGACGATGAAGGACGTGACAGTGATGCTGCCGCGCGGAGCCGTGACCATTCCTCTGGACCAAGTATCGCCAGAAACCCTGATCGAACTGGCGCAATCATTCCTCAAGGACGTGAGCGATTCGGCTGAGTTCTACCGACGGCAGGAGCAGATCGCGATTTTCGCACGCATGGAAGAACGCCAGGCGATCTCCAATGAAGTCGCCGGTCAGCTCATGGAAGAGAACCGGCCCTTCCGGTCACGGTGGTTGAAGGTCCTGCAAGGCGGGATTTGATCGCCAATTCACGCGGCGCTGAGCATTCGGAAATGGGACTCTGCCATGACCTTCCATTCACATCTTTCTTCGTGAGTGATGAGTCGCCTTGATTGTTGACGGCTCTTGAACTCTCCTCTACCCTCGCCGACCAATGAGAGCCACTGCCTTCTCCCGTCTCACCGCAGCCAGCATCGCCGTCCTGTTCCTGGGCACGGCCACCACACCCGCCTGGGCCTTTCTCGACTTCCTGAAGAAAAAGACCAACACCCGAGCCCCAGGATCGACTGAATTGCAGGCACAGGAAGCTGCCGCAAACGCCCTCCTCGCGCAAGCTCAAGGGGCCAGCTCTTCCAAAGCCGAGGGCATTTATGAGGACGTCATCAAGCGCTATCCTCTCACCAATGCCGCCGCCGAAGCTGCCTACGGCAAGGCATTGATCGTTCGTCAGAACGGTAAACTCAAAGACGCTTTCGCTGCCTTCCAGTTGCTGGTGGATAACTATCGCCAAAGCACTCGTTTCTCTGATGCGATCCAACAGCAGTTCGAGATCGCTGAAGAAGCCAAGGGTGGTAAGAAGCAGCGCAGTCTCATCATTCTCCCGATGAAGCTGGGTCCAAATGAAACCATCGACCTCTATAAGAAGGTGATCGTTAACGCTCCCTTCGGACGCTTCGCACCTCTTTCCCAGTTCGCCATCGCTGAGATCCATCAGGATCAAGGCGAGAAGAACGAAGCCGTCGCCGCCTACCAGTCGATCGTGGATAACTACCCTGCCAGCAAGGAAGCAGCAGAAGCGCAGTTCCGCATCGGTGCGATCAGCAACATCGCCTCCAAGGCCACTGCTGACTCCTCGAATCTCACCGCCAGCCGCGATGCTTTGCAGACCTACATTACCACGAACCCATCCGGTGATCGTGCGATGGAGGCCAAGACGATGCTGACTCAGATCGACACAGACGAAGCATTGCGCTCCCTTGAGATCGGCAAGTTCTACGAGAAGACTGGCAAGCCCAAAGCTGCGGCCATCTACTACAACGAAGCCCTCAAGTTTGGTTCGCCCGAAGTTTCCGAAGAAGCCCGCACTCGCCTTTCCCAAGTCTCCGGTGCTGACCCTGATGCTGTCGTCGATGCCAAGATGAACAATCCTGGCAATGACTACACTGCTCCCGCAGCTGTGGATCTTCGCAACCGTGCTGACTACGCCGGACCTCCCGCTCCTGAGCTTGCCCGCCTCAGCGCCAAGCCGAAGATGCGCAAAGATGACGACTCGTTTGCCCCCCTGCCGATCAACGAGCCCAAACTGCCGACCGTTGGCGATCCTGCCGCTGCTCCTGCTGCTGGCAGCCTCCTGCCTCCAGTTGCGGGTGACAAGCCAGCTCTGCTGCCTGTTCCACCGCCCCCTCCTGGCATCCCACCACAACCTGAACCTCCAAAGACTGAAGCTCCTAAGGCCGAAGAAAAGAAAGGTAACTGATTTCTCTGACTCCACTCATTATGAAGCACCTTGTCCTTCCTCTCCTTGCACTTCTCCTGTCGAGCTGTGCTGGTTATCAAGTGGGCACCTCCAAGCCCGCACACTTGCAGAATGTGACGAAGCTGTATGTGCCTACGTTTACCAACGAGACTCTTGAACCACGCCTCGCTGTGCTCGTTACCAACGCAGTCATCAAGCAGATCCAAATGAGCGGTGCCTATCAAATCGTGCCGCAAGATCAGGCCGATGCCACCCTCGAAGCTCGCATTTCGGATGTTGACCGTTCGCAATGGCGCGCCGTGCGCAACAATACCCTGCGCACTCGCGAGTTGCTGGTTCGCCTTCGCACCGACTACAAGCTGGTCGATCCATCGGGCACCAAGCTCCATGGTGGTCGCGTTCTCGGTGAATCCTATGTTGTGCTCGATCCTAACTTCCAAACCTCCGAGCGCCAGGCTCTGTCCGAAGCCGCAGAACGCATGTCTGCCACACTCGCGGACGAAATTTCCAGCGGCTGGTGACCATCACTGACAGCGATTCTCAAGAGGCCGGGCCTGCGACACGAACGCAGCCCGGCCTTGTCATTGTTGCTACTCCAATCGGCAACCTTCAAGACGTTACCCTGCGTGCGCTTGATGTGCTCAAGCAGGCCGACTTGATCGCGTGTGAGGACACCCGGCACTCGGCCCGCCTCCTTCAGCATTACGGCATCGACAAGCCGACGGTCAGCCTCAATGAGCACAATGAAGCCCGGCGCATTCCTGAACTCGTCGAGCGGATCGAAGGCGGAGCCGTCGTGGCTTTAGTATCTGATGCAGGGATGCCCGCCGTCTCCGACCCCGGCCAGAGGCTGACCTTCGCAGCGATTTGTGCAGGGCTTCGCGTGGAGGTCTTGCCTGGTCCCAGCGCCGTCCTCACAGCCCTCGTGGGTTCAGGCCTGCCGACTACACCCTTTTACTTTGGCGGCTTCCTTCCTCACAAAAAGGGTCAGCGGGCGACCGAGCTTGCGGCTGCCCGTGAACGAGACTGCACCAGCATCTATTTCGAGTCGCCCTATCGACTGGTCGATACCCTCGCGATTATCTGCGAAACCGCTCCCGAGCATCTGCATGTGGTCGCTCGCGAGCTGACCAAGCACTTTGAAGAGTTCCGCCGCGGCCCAGCCCGCGATCTGCACGCTCACTATCAGAGCAAGACCGTCAAAGGCGAAATCTGTCTCCTGATCGCCCCGCGCGAGCTGCCGAAATGGATGGCTGTGTGATCGAAGCTCGGTGCCTTCATCGTTGCCATTTGCGGAGGTTCCGATCACAATCCGCTTCGCATGAGTTCACCGATTCTCTCCGCCCACGAAATCACCAAGACCTTCCCCGGCGTGAAGGCACTCAGTGGAGTCTCGTTCGACCTTCAGGCTGGTGAGATTCACGCCTTGTGTGGCGAGAATGGCGCGGGCAAGAGCACGCTGATCAAGCTGCTGTCCGGCATTCATCCGCATGGCAGTTACGAAGGGCACTTTACGGTCAATGGCGCGGAGGCAAAGTTCAGCGGCATCGCAGATGCAGGCCGAGCCGGATTGGCGGTGATCTATCAAGAGCTGGCACTCGTCGAGGAAATGACGGTGGCGGAGAACATCTTCCTGGGGCGCGAGCCGAAGCGCTTCGGTGGGTTGATCGACTGGCCAACGATGTTCCGTGATGCCAAGACCTTGCTTGATCGGTTCAAGGTGACGCTCGATCCCGCTGCGGAGGTGCGCACTCTCGGAGTAGGCCAG
>CAUJJC010000339.1 GCA_963204975.1 Verrucomicrobiota bacterium
GATGTCGCGCTCGCCAGCCCACCGTTTCGCGCGAATCTCACGCCAGGGCTCCGGCGGCGAGATGCGATAGACGGGAAGCTGATCGCCGGACTCGGCCATGTCGTTCAGCGAGCTGCGCGCCGCGAGCGACTTGTTGCGCGCGAGATACTTGGCTGGCAGAACGATGTGCTGCGCAGGGTTGCGGATGTTGCAGAGGAAGCGATTACCCCAGTCATCAAACGATCCGCCAAAACGAGCGCCGCCGGACATGAGTTCGAGCGCGCGAGTGGTCGCGTCAAAGCGATAGTCAGCGCGTGAAAGTGTGATGTCGCCAGGCGTGAGCTTGCCACCATTGCTGCCGCCTGAGCCGTGGATGCGATTGTCCAGACCCCACACGAGATTGTTCATCACGGCCTGCACGTTGAGCTTCTTGAAACCGCTGAAGACCTTCTCGCGCACATCCGCTTTGCCATCGCCATCGGTGTCTTTGAGATACCAAACATCCGGCGTGGCCGCGACATACACGCCGCCCTTCCAGCACGCGACGCCGGTAGGCCACGACAAGTCCTCGGCGAAGATCGTCGCCTTGTCGAAGACGCCATCATCATTCGTATCCTCCAGCAAACGCACGCGGCCAATGGGCTGATCCGTGGGGTTCTCCTGGCTGGGTTTATGGTTCGCCTTGTCAGTGTAGGGGTAGTCGCGCATCTCGCAGACATAGGCGCGACCATTCTCGTCGTAGGTCATCGCAACGGGACTCGCCACGAGCGGTTCGGCGGCGAGCAGGTCCATGCGGAAGCCGTCGAGCACCTTGAACTTCTTTGCGGCTTCAGTGGCAGGTGTCGGAGGAACTGCTGGCAGTTTGCCCGTCACGGCACCGCTGTCAGGCTTCGACATCAAGGTCTTCTCCTCGGCGTGGATTTGAGTGCCAAGCACAAGGCTCGCGAAAACAAGGGCGCGGGAACGGGGGGATGTCATGAAGTGGTGAGTTGGTTTTATCGCAGCCATTGATCTCGGTTACGCTCAACGAAGTCATCATCGTGCAGGTGCGGATAGGCGCGATACACGCGGTCGATCTCCGCTAGCTGGTCCGGGCTCAGCGTTTCGTTTTCATCCAGGCACCAGATGCCTTCGAGCAGGCCCTTGCGTCGCAAGACTTCGTGCAGTCCTGCGATGCAGCCGTGGAAGCCATTCGCGGCATCAAAGAAGGCGGCGTTGGTGTCGGTGACTTCGACGCCGAGTCGCAACAGCTCAGGCGTGGCATGCGCATGGCGACAGCGATCCAGCAACTCGACGGCGCGCTTCGTCCACACCGACCAATGCCCCAGCAAGCCACCGACGATGCGCCGTTCGGTGCCACCGATGCGATACGGCGTGAGGAAGTCGGCGACGATGTTGTCGTCATTGCCTGTGTAGAGCGCGATGTCGTCGCGACCGGCTTCGATCACGGCTCGCACGACATCCAGCGTTTGGTAACGATTGAACGGCGCGATCTTGATGGCGACCACGTTCTCGATCTCCGCAAAGCGCCGCCAGAACGCATACGGAAGCACGCGTCCACCGACACTTGGTTGAAGGTAGAAGCCGACAATCGGCACGACCTCCGCGACGGCTCGACAGTGCGCGATGAGTTCATCGTCGGTCGCGTTTCGCATCGCGCCGAGACTGAGCACGCAGGCATGGTAGCCGAGTTCACGGACGAGCGTCGCCTCGGCGATGGCTTGTTTTGTTTCCCCGCAAACACCTGCGATGCGAACCAGCGGCGTCGCTGCGCAATCCATCTCTTCTTTGGCCAGAGCGAGCACCGGCTCGAACAAGCCGACCTTCGGATCACGAATGGCGAACTGCGTCGTATGCACTCCCACTGCAAGCCCGCCGACGCCAGCCGCGATGTAGTAGCGAGTCAGCGCGCGTTGGCGTCGCTCGTCGAGCTTGCGCGACGCACTCAATGCAAGTGGATGTGCGGGGATGGCGAGGCCGCTATGCAGGGCGGCGCGGAGGTCAGAACTGTCCATCTTGAACTTCAAAGTGAGTCGGTTTGCCCATCGTGTGTCCTCCGATCATCAGCCAATACACGGTCGCGTCGATCATCTCATCAAGCGAGACCGTGGGCGGACCGAACAGCTCATACGAGCGCCCTGCGTCCCAAATCCAGGCGATGGAGTTTTCGTTGCCGGTGATGATCGGGGCGCGCCCGAGCTTCTCGCCAAAGCGATGCGCGAGGTCACGGATGGAGACGCGCTCCAAGCTGGTGACGTTCAGTGCCATCGGCGGCGATGAGGTGTGAACGAGGCATTGGATCGCACGCGCGCTGGCATCGCCTTGCCAGATCACATTCGCGTAGCCCATCGACACATCGACGGGCTGGCCGCTCGCCACCTTCTGCGCGACATCCATCAGCACGCCGTAGCGCAGATCAATGGCGTAGCAGAGACGGAACATCAGCACGCGCGTGCCGTGTTGCTTGGCGAAGTGCTCAAACACACGCTCGCGGCCCACGCAGGAGTTTGCATACTCGCCCGGCGGTGTGAGCGGCGCGTCCTCGCGTGCGCCAGGGCCATCGGTTGGCATGAGCGGATAAACACAGCCGGTGGAGAAGACGACGATGCGCGACTTCGCGAAGCGTTCAGCCACGATGGCGGGCACGAGAGTGTTCATCGCCCACGTCAGCTCCGGGGCATCGCTGGTGCCAAACTTTTGCCCGGCCATGAAGATCACGTTCGGCACATCAGGCAAAGCATTCACCGACGCACGATCCATCAGGTCGCAGGCGATGGTTTCCACTCCATGCTGGTGCAGCGACTGCACTGCGCTCGCTGATGAGAAGCGGGACACCGCGATCACCCGCCGCTGGGTTTGCCCGATCTCATCCAGCCCGCGCCGCACCATGCGCGCCAGCGTCGGCCCCATCTTACCTCCGGCACCGAGGATCATGAGGTCGCCATCAAGCTGGCGCAATGTGTCGAGCACTCCCGGCGTTGGGCGACTGAGGGCTTCGTCGAGTTCGGCGATGGTGGAGATGGGGAGCATGTTTGCAGCAGTGGGTCTGTGAACACCATCAATCGAGCCTATTCCTCCCCATATTGCACAACGCCATCATGATGAACGTCAACTCATAGGTCACGGCTTCCCCAACGCCGACCATACTCCGGTTGATCGCCTGGATCGCTGAACCATTCGATGAGTTGTCCTTGTTCGTTAAAGATATAGACAGGGGCACTTGAAGGAAACGCCCAAAGCCACGGCCAGCTTGGCATTGGTCCCGTCAGTTCGTGAAAATCCCTGCCGTCGCGATGCACGATTCGCACGCGAACGGGCTCGCCAAAACGCGCTTTAAAGTCAGCCAATGTGACCACGCCAACCGGCCGAATCATTCGGACATAGTTCACTTCCGAAGCGATCCAATATGAAACCATCGCAACCAATCCGAACAAGACGAGGGCATTCGTGAGGTTTCGTTTCATAGACGTGCTGAGGACCTTAACTTCTGGTCGAGTCTGAGGCTGAAGGTGCGGATTGTCCATGCCGCAAGAACTTCTCCACCGCACGCGTAGTTCCCGGCCATGCATTCATGCGGGCACAGACAGGGAGTCACACGGCGGGAGATGATCCAGGCCGGGGCGATTGGCTTGATGGGGCTTGGGATGAATCACGTGAGTGCCTTGCAGGCGCTGGGGGCGAACACCGCACCGAAGGCACGCGCGAAGAAGGTGATCTACATCTTCCTCAGTGGTGGTCTCGCGCAGCATGAGAGCTTCGACATGAAGCCGGATGCGCCGTTGGAGTATCGGGGTGAGTTCAAGCCGATCGCCACCCGCACGCCTGGGATTCAGATCTGCGAGCACCTGCCGATGCTGGCGCAGCGGTCCAACAAGTGGGCGCTCGTCCGTTCGCTCACGCATGGCACCAACGATCACTCACTGGCTCACCACGTCATGCTCACCGGACGGAGCGAGACACCACTCGGATTTGATCGCAGCAAGCCGCAGTCCACAGACTTCCCGAGCATTGCATCGCTCGCCACCGCTCTGCTACCGAAGCAAAACAATCTACCGCCAGCCCTGGTGCTGCCGGAGAAGATGAAGCATCGCGAGGGACGCACCATCAATGGCCAGTTGGGAGGCATGATGGGGGTGCGGCATGATCCTTGGTTTCTGGAGATGTCGCCCTACCATCCGGCGCACTACGGAGCCTTTCCCGAGTATTTGTTTCATCACGAGCGTGGCTTTGAGAAGGACGGGCAGGTGCAATGGCAGCCGCCGCAGCTCTCGCTGCCGCAGGGATTATCGCTGGATCGTGTGCGTGACCGGGCGGGTCTGCGCGAGGCTTTGGAATCGCAGTGTGAAGCTCTGCGATTCATGGCTGACGATGGTTTTGACCAGTATCGCGAGGCCGCCATTTCGCTGCTGACCAACCACCAGGTGCAAGACGCCTTCAGCCTAGCCAAAGAGAGCGCCCAGACGCTCGACCGCTATGGCCGCAACAGCTTCGGATGGTCGCTCATCATGGCGCGACGGATGCTAGAGGCAGGGGTGAGCCTCGTGCAGGTGAACCTGGGCAACAACGAGTCCTGGGACACGCACCAGAACGCTTGGCCGAATTTGAAGAACTTCCTCCTACCGCCGATGGATCGCGCGGTCAGTGCTTTGCTCGATGATCTGGAGGCCACAGGACTGCTTGATGAGACGCTGGTGGTGATGGGCAGCGAGTTTGGCCGCACACCAAAGATCAGCACGCTGAAGGGTGCCAAGGGCGCAGGACGCGACCACTGGGGTGCCGCGCAGACGGTTTTCTTTGCAGGCGGCGGCGTTCGTGGCGGCACGGTCATTGGGTCCACGGACAAGTTAGGCGGCCATCCAGATAGCGATGCACAGAAGCCTGAGAACATGGCTGCGACGATTTACGAAGCTCTGGGACTGCCTCGCGAGATCACCTGGACGGACCTCCAGCAGCGCCCGCACTGGCTTTATGATGCGGACCCGATCAAGGGCCTGATGTGAGGTCTTTTCGTGATTGACCCTCGTCCTGCCACCTGGGACACTCGGCCCCATCAATCGGAGGCCGTCATGAGAAACAAGTCATCGCGCCGTCAGTTCCTTGCGGACATCAGTCAGGGGACACTCATCGCTACCATCGGTCCGGCGCTCGCCGCCGAGCTGGGCATCAGCACCGTCCACGCAGAGTCCGCTCGTGAAGCCTTGAGCTTCGGCGAGCTGGAGCCGCTGGTCTGCCTGATGCAGGAGACGGAAGCGGCGAAGCTGCAACCTCTGCTGCTAGGCCAGCTCAAGTCCGGTGTGTCCCTGAAGCGACTGCTCGCAGCGGGAGCGCTGGCCAATGCGCGCACGTTCGGTGGCGAGGACTACATTGGCTTTCACACCTTGATGGCGATGATGCCTGCGCTCAGAATGTCGGCCTCCATGCCGACGGCGGAGCAGGCGCTGCCTGTCTTTAAGGTGCTGTATCGCAACACCAGCCGCATCCAGGAGAATGGCGGACGAAAGGCGGAGGTGCTGCACCCCATTGCTGCGGGGACGGACACCGCGACAGCGGATCAGTTGCACGACGCGATAAAACGCAAAGACAATGCGGCTGCCGAACAAGTCTTTGCTAACCTCCTCAAGCAAGGCGCGGACGGTGCCTTCGACGCGCTGTTGCATTGTGTGCAGGACGACACTGAAGTTCATCGCACGGTGCTGCCGTATCGAGCATGGGACTTGCTGGACGTCGTCGGGCAGGAACATGCGCAAACCCTGCTCCGGCAGTCACTTCGCTACTGTCTCAAGGCCGAGAGCTATCGCCGACCAGAATGGGATGAGCATGGGCGTGTGCTGATGAAATTGCTCGACGAGCACAAGCTCCTGGGCCGCGAAGCGGGGACTCGCAGTGCAGAGGATGGCTTCATCGAAAAACTCTCCAACACCATCTTTGCAGGGCCGCCTGCCGATGCGGCTGGCGCTGTCGCCGCCGCGCTGGCGGAAGAATTTGATCCTCGTGACATTGGCGAAGCTATCTCGCTGGCCGCCAATCAGATTGTCCTTCGCGATCATGGGCGTCCACCCGAATGGGAGTTCCCAGGCAAGCCGACAGGCAGCGTGCATGGCGACTCCATCGGTGTCCATGCCAGCGACTCGATCAATGCCTGGCGTAATCTCTCGCAGGTGAGTCACGGGCGAAATGCGTTCGCCTGTCTGATTCTCGGCGCATGGCAGATCGCTCGCGACAGCTCGACTCGCGATTTCGCCAAGTGGGAGCCCGTGCCTTCGAAGCGGCAGGTGAGCACCATGACAATCAAAGAGCCGACGGCCCTGCTCAAGGAACTCGACGCGATGATCCGGCAGAACATGCAATCACACGCCGCTGCCGTGGTGCAGCACTATGGCACGCTGGGCCATGTGCCAGAGCCTGTGTTTGATCTTCTGCTGCGTTTTGCCGTGAGCGAGGACGGTGCCCTTCATGCGGAGAAGTATTATCAAACCGTGGCCGACGAGTTTCGCAGCACTCGCCCGGCATTTCGCTGGCGTCACCTCGTGGCCCTCGCCCGAGTCACCGCCAGCGAGTTTGGCAGGCCAGCCCCTGGCCAGGCGGAGGCTCGCGCATTGCTCAAGGTCTAGCCGCGCTCAAGACTCGAAGCGTCGGCCCGTGGCATAGCTGCCGATCAGGCGGACGGTAGCTCCATCGGCACGCACTCGGGCCAGGGCATCGGACGTTCCTGGCTGGGCGGGTGAACCCTCGAGTTCGATGTAAAACCGATACTTGTTCGGCTGGCCGCGCAGAGGACGCGACTCGATGCGCTTCAGGCTTACACTGGCATCGCTGAAGGGTTGCAGGAAGGTGCAGAGGCTGCCGGGGCGATCTGGCAATTCAACGACGAGGGCCGCACGATTGTGCTCCATCACTGGCTCGTTAGGCGTGCGGCCCAGGAGAAAGAATTGGGTGATATTGGGCACATCGCCCGCGATGGGGAAGTGCAGAATATCGAGCCCGTGCTTGGCCGCGTTTTGTCGAGGGCCAATGGTGGCGGCATTCATCTCTTCGACGGCTCGCTTCGCCGAGGCGGCAGTGCTCGCGAGGGGCACGCGCTTCACGGCGGGATAATGCGCGCGCAGCCATTCATCGCAGTGGAAGAAGGGCATCGGATGCGAGTAGATGACGTCCACGCTGTGACCGGTGTGCCCGAGGAGGGCGAGCTTCACATCAAGTGTCAGCTCCTCGAGGATGTGGAGCCCGCAGCGGTCATCCACCAGGCGGTCCACGGTGTCGATGATGAAACCACCCGAGGAGTTCTCGATCGGCACGATGCCGTGGGCCTCAGGATTTGCCGCCAGGTAGTCGAAGACCTCGCTCACGCTGCCGATCATCTGCAGCGAATGCTGAGGAAAACGCTGGGCGGTGACCAGATGCGAAAAACTTCCCTCGGGTCCGAGACATGCAATGGGACTGGTGAGGGGCGGTTCGTGGATGAGAGCGCTCATGCGGGAAGGATCGAAGTCGGCACGTTCTGCGGAGTCCCGCTGCGGTCAATGCCTACCTCACCCGCAGGCCGGAGTTCCCATTCTGACGGAAGTATTCGTCTCTCATGCGGCGGAGTTCTTCCAGGCGGTTCTGGATCTGCTGCTTCTCCGTCGCCTTCGCGGTGGTGAAGGGGTTGTTCGCACCGAACCAGCGCCACGGACCATCGGGAATCTCGGTGAGGTCCACGAACCTCCAGTCCACCTTGCCGCCGCCTTTCAGGCCGAGGTAGTCGCGAACGGCAGGCGAGACATCGATCCCCGCTCCGTTGTTCTTTGAATTGCGAGGGCGCGAGGGGCCAAAGACATAATCAACATCATCAATCTCGAACGGCCCGACATCTTCCCACTGCGCGTAGCACACCCGGCTGCCATAGCGAATCGCCAGCCACTGACCGCGGACGATGCTCTTGCCTTTGGCGCGGAAGCGCTGCTTGAACCAAGGGATGCGTTGAGCATCAGGACGGGTGTTGCCACTTTCCACATCGTTGTAGGGCAGCGCTATGTAGAAGGGGTTCTGCTTGGGAACAAAGTTGGCCGGGATAAAATTAGAAGTGCGCTTGGTGGGATCGGGATCGTCGTAGCCGCCGAAGTTGATCTTCCACTGTGGGTCCCAGGCGCTCTTGGTGTTGGTCGTCGGATTTTTTTCCGTCGGCTCTTCGCCCACCCAGAACACGGTGGCCACGATGTCCGTTTTCCACGGATAAAGGGAGTAGCTGACTCGCGGCATCGTGGGCGCGAAGACCTTCGGCACGCCGCCCTGAAAGCCCTGGCCATTGGCTTGGCGAGCCCCGGAAAGGGCGCTGGCGGAGGAGACGGAGGGGCTGGTTTGCGCCCAAGCATCGCTGCCCGCTGCGATGAGCAGGGCGGCGAAGAGGACCGAGGTCAGGCGTTTCCAGTGGGTTTCCATGCGGGGTTTCGACAAGAGACTAGCGGATTCCTAGCGCCGATTTCAATGAAATCTGTGCAATGAACCGGGTCTGACAGCTAGCCAGAAGAGGCTGAATTGCCAATCATTTGTCGGCATCTGGAGAGAGTAGCGTCGTGCAATGGTGGCATCGCACGGCGCGTTGAGGTCACATGTTCCCTTCGCATCAGCCTTCTCGCCGCACCTTTCTGGGCGGACTGTCCGTCGCCGGTTTGTCCGTGTTTTCCTCCTCACTGGCAAAGGCTGCCGATGACGTGGTGATCGGCCACGGAACGCATCGCTACCGGGTGGATCTCGACTGGGGCGTTCGTCGGATCGACAGCACTAAGCACCCGGTGATGAACTGCCACGAGATGGTCCAGGACTCGGAAGGACGACTCATCATGCTAGGCGATCACACGGCCAACAATGTGCTGATTTACGACAAGAGCGGGCAACTCCTCGACTTCTGGGGCACCGAGTATCCGGGCGGTCACGGGCTCACCCTCGGACGCGATGACAAAGGCGAGGAATTCTTGCTCATTGTGGACTGCGGCTGGTATTGGAAAAACGAGAAGTGGAACCGCCAGCAGGGTCGGGTGATCAAGACAGACCTCACAGGCAAGGTGCTGCTGGACATCGGCCACCCGGCCACTTACCGCGCCTACGAACCCGAGATGACCTACATGCCCACGGAGACCGCCGTGGCTCCGAATGGCGACATCTACATCGCAGACGGCTACGGCTCGAACTACATCCTGCGCTTTGACAAGCACGGGCGATTCATCAGCAAGTTCGGCGGAGCCAAGCCCGAGGGCGATCCTCAAGGAGCGCTGAGCAACGCTCACGGTATCGCCGTGGACCTTCGCGATGCGAACAACCCGGTGCTAATCGCCACCTCGCGGGCTGAGAATTGCTTCAAGCGCTTCACCCTCGAAGGGAAGTTCATCGACCGCATCGACGTGCCGGGCTGCTTTGTCTGCCGTGCCGTGATTGCAGGCGATCACCTCCACGCCGGAGTCTGCTGGAGCAAAGAAAACGGAACCGGCAAGCGCCTCAACGACAGCGGCTTCGTCGTGATCTTGGACAAAAACAACAAAGTCATCAGCGCCCCAGGAGGCACGGAGCCAGTCTATGATGGCGGCGTGCTCAAGCCCTTGGCGCAGGCACCCGACAAGACCTTCCATCATGGGCATGACGTGTGCCCGGACGACGATGGCAATCTCTACGTGTGCCAGTGGAATGCCGGCAAGACCTACCCAGTGAAGCTGGTCAGAGCCTAGCTGGCTACTGAACATCGTCCGTGAAAACAAGCGCGCTGATTTGCCCGTCGTAGCGCGGAGTTTAGCCTTGCCTCGGCATCTGGTGCTGCCGGACAAACAATGCATTCCTTTCCTTGTTGCCACGCGTGCCCGGCTTCTCTAGCATTCGCGCCTCATGAAAATTGGCTTCAATCTTTTGCTTTGGACGGGTCACGTCACCGACGCGGACTTCCACCTTTTCGACAAACTCAAGGCCGCTGGCTACGACGGCGTGGAGATTCCGATCTTCGACGTGAGCAACGCGGCGCATTTCGCCAGCGTGGGCAAGGCGATCAAGGACAACGGCCTCGAATGCACCGCAGTGACGGTCCTTCCAGATGAGGCTCACAACGCGATCAGCCCCAACGCGGCGAACCGCCAGGGTGCCATCGATCACCTGAAGCGCGTGATCGAGTGCGGTCACAACGCAGGCGTGCAAACGTTGTGCGGCCCCTATTACCAGGTGCTCGGCCAGTTCACCGGCAAGTATCCGACGGAAACCGAACTCAACCACGCTGCCGAAGTGCATCGCGCCATCGCTGGCGTGGGCCAGGATGCGGGGATCAAGTTCGCCATCGAAGCGCTGAACCGCTTCGAGTCCCATCTGCTCAACACGATGGAGCAGGCCGCCAGCTACGTGAAGCGTGTGGATCATCCGAACTTCGGCACCATGTATGACACCTTCCACGCGAACATCGAAGAGAAGGACGCCGTGGGCTGCATCGACACCGTCTTCGCCACCGGCAAGCTGAACCACGTCCATATCTCCGAGAACGATCGCGGCACTCCCGGCACCGGCCACGCGCCCTGCCGTGAAGCGATCAAGAAGCTCGTCAGCATCGGCTACGACAAGTGGCTCACCATCGAAGCCTTCGGTGGCTCGCTGCCCGACCTCGCTGCCGCGACTCGTGTGTGGCGTGACTTCTTCAAGTCACCGGAAGATGTCTATAACGATGGCATCCAATTCATCCGTGGCGTGCTCGCTGAGTAGGTGAATGATCTTATATCTGACCAACGTCTTCGCCCTTCCACAGTTACAGTCATGAACACCGACAACCCAACCGCTCAGCCCGCCGCCACGCGCCGGGATTTCCTCCGCACTGCTGCCGTCGCTGGCGCTGCCAGTGCGCTCACCATTGAACAATCCGCCTGGGCCGCTGGCTCGGACGAAATCAAGATCGGCATGATCGGCACGGGCGGACGCGGGTCCGGCGCGGGCGGTCAGGCTCTTAGCAGCCCGCACTCAGGTATCCGCCTCGTGGCCATGGCCGACCTGAACAAGGAGAACCTGGACAAATCGCTCTCCAACCTCCGCAACGCCCATGCCGACAAGGTGGATGTGCCGGAGAACCGGCAGTTCGTGGGCCTCAACGCCTACCAGGAAATCCTGGCAAACACCGACGTCAATCTTGTCATCCTCGCCACACCTCCTGGCTTCCGCCCTTACCACTTCGAAGCCGCCGTCAACGCGGGCAAGAATGTGTTCATGGAGAAACCGGTCGCCGTGGACAGCCCAGGCGTGCGCAAGGTGCATGAGATGGCCAAAATCGCTGACGAAAAAGGCCTCAAGGTCGTGTGCGGACTTCAGCGCCGCTATCAGCCCAGCTACCGCGCTGCGTTCAAGGCAGTGAAGGAAGGTGTCATTGGCGAGATCACCAGCGGCCAAGTCTATTGGAATGGAGGCGGCATCTGGTTCCGCGACAAGAAGCCCGACCAGACAGAACTCCAGTATCAAATGCAGAACTGGTATTTCTTCACCTGGCTCTGCGGCGATCACATCAACGAGCAGCACATCCACAACATCGACGTGGCCAACTGGTTCATGGGTGCCTTCAACCCTGTGCGTGCTGGAGCCCCTGGTCCTGTGGACAAGGCTGATGGCCTGCACTACGTGCATGACGCGACTCCGGTCAGCGCTCAGGGCATGGGCGGTCGTCAGCAGCGCGTGGACAAGAAGTTCGCCCAGATCTACGACCATCACTACGTCGAGTTCACGTATGCCAACGGCGTGCGCATCAACAGCCAGTGCCGCCATCAGGCCAACACCACCGCCGAAGTCCGTGAAGAGTTCGCCGGCACCAAGGGCATCCTGAAGCTGTCCCCTGGCAGCGCGGTCGCCACTGACTACAAGGGCAAGGAAATCTGGCGTTACCAGCCTCCGGCTGCTCCCGCTGCTGCGGCAGCAGCACCCACTGGACCAGGCAAGAAGCGCAACCGTGGCGGTGGCACTGACGCCGATCCGTATCAAGTGGAGCACAACGAACTCCAAGCCGCTGTGCGGGAAGGCAAGTATCTCAACAATGCTTACTACACTGCCGACAGCACGCTGACCGCCATCCTGGGCCGCATGGCCACGTATTCAGGCAAGCGCATTTCATGGGAGGAGGCCTATGACTCCAAGGTGCAGCACATGCCTAACATCGTGACCAACGAAACTGAGGCCCCTGTGAAACCCGATGCCGAGGGCTGGTATCCGATCGCTATCCCAGGCTGGGCGAAAAAGGATTATGAAGCTAACAACAAGCAGTTTGCCGAAGTAATCTAACGGCAGATGTGTCGTTGATCGTAGCTTTAACCCCGGTTCCGCCAGCAGCGGAGCCGGGGTTTTTTGTGAGGTGTGATGGCTCCTTTCGACAGCACTTGGACTGATCAGAATAGCACCATCTGCGCGGGGCTGTTCGATGAGGGCTCTGGCACTGGCGGAATCGCCATTCGTGCCACGTCACGAGTGGGGCTCGGCGCTTTCCGATCTGCGCACCAGACGTCCACGTTGTGCAGGTTCATCCCCGCCAGGGCGGAACGGATGAAGCCTGCGGCCGTGGCGGGGCAGTTGCAGTCCTCGCTCAGGTGCCCGAGCACGACTTGATGCAAGTGCTCGTGAGCGATCGCGGTGACGAGTTCGGCGGCCTGCTCATTGGATAGGTGCCCGTGGCGCGAGCTGATACGCTGCTTGGTGGACCAGGGGCGCTTCGTATCGGCATCAAGGAGCTGCGTATCGTAGTTGGCCTCCAGGAACAGGGTGTGCGAGCCTTGCAGCCGGTCTTTGATGAGATTGGTGACATAGCCCACGTCGCTGACAAAGCCGAGCTTGGACTCTTCATCGCGAATGGCGAAGCCGACGGGATCAGCCGCATCGTGGGGCACGGGGAAGCACTCGATCCGCAGGTCTTTGACTTCGAACGGGCTGCCAGTCTGCATCATTCGCCAGCGCGGCTGGTGCCGAAATCCATCCTCCAGGCACTCGCGGGTCAAAGGTGTGACATAGATCGGGATGTCCCATTTTTTGGTAAGGATCTCCAAGCCGGCAGTGTGATCGCCGTGCTCGTGGGTGAGGAAGATGCCATCAAGGTCTGTCGGCTTGAATCCCTGGGCTTCCAGCCGGAGCACGATCTGCTTGGCACTGAGCCCGGCATCAATGAGCACGGTGCTGTGCGCTGTGGAAACCACCGCGCAATTGCCCGAACTGCCGCTGCCCAGAACCGTAAGCCGTAACATTCGCTCGATGATGGCCAGTGGATGGTGGTGAGCAATGGGAAGATTGTTTTCACCTCGTGGGCGGACATCCGTCTCGATCCATCGCGAGCATTTGCTTCATCCCGATCCGCGGTGAGAATGCGCCCGTGTTCAGAATCCTGCGCCGGCTGTTCGTGCTGGCTGTCGCTGCGGCGATGGCAGGGGCTGTCGTGTATTCGTTCACCGACCATTTTTCTCAGCGGTGGCGGAGTTTCGTCATCGCGCAGTTCGAAGAACGGGGTGTGCATATCGACTTCGAACGCTTCGGCCTAGGCCTGGCCGATGGGCTCTCCGCCCGCGAGGTCCGCGTGTATCGTGATCGCACCCACCGGCAGGTCTTGATGACGATGAACCGCCTTAACCTGGACGTGGACTATGGGCGTCTGATGAAGCGCCAGTTCTTTGTCGAGGGACTGGAGTTGCTCAATGCCGCCGTCTCACTGCCCCTCGATCCTGAGGACCCGAAGCAGGGCACGCTGGACCTGACGAGGTTTAGCGCCCGCGCCTTCCTCATGGATGACCGGCTGGACATCCGACGGGCCGAGGCTGATCTGGCGGGCCTGCATCTGGTCTTGAGCGGCTCTCTCCAACTGCCGGAAAAAGGCAAGCCTGGTGCGCGCGAGAAGAAGGAGGGCGTGCGCAAGAAGCTAGTGGACCTGAAGGTGGTGCGGAATCAGCGTGCTCATATTCAGCAGGCGCTGAAGTGGCTGACACGGTTTGAGTTCCAGAAGCGTCCGGTGATCACCTTTGAGATCACTGGCAATGTGGAATCTCCCGAGGAATTGCGTGCCCAGCTCCGCTTCGAAGCCACGGGCGTGCGCCACGATACCTACGTATGCGATGAACTCCGTGCCACAGCTGAGTATCACGATCATTTGCTGGATATTCGTGAGGTGACCATGCGGGATGACATTGGCACCTTCGAGGCCAGTGCCACCTGGCCGGTGGGCGGCGATGAAGTGGACTTCCGGGTGAATACCACGGCTAATCTTCCGCAACTGGCCCAGAGTTTTTTCCAGTCCGATGAGCTGAAGGAAGTGGTGTTTTACAAGTCCTCTTCGCCCAGCCTTTCCCTCGAAGGGAAGTGGTTTGTCGGTGGTCCCAATGCCGGACCGAAGCGCCCCGTGGAGGCGACGGGCAAAGTGAAATTCGGCATGTTCACCACTCGTGGCGAGGTCTTTGATGGCCTGACAGCCAGCTTTGGCGTGACACCGGGCGGCTACTACATTCGGGATGCGATGCTGCGGCACAAGTCCGGCACTCTCTCGCTTCAGGCGATGCTGCAGCAGCTTGAGGGCTTCAAATATCGGGCGGTGCTGAAGATGGACCCTCACGCCTTTCTGCCATTCGCTTCCGCCGAAGCAGCGCGCGACTGGATTCAGCGCTTTGAGTTCTCTGAGAATTCCACGATTTACGCGGACATCACCGGCTCCGGCTCGGATGCATCCCTGGCGGCGTGTCTGAATCGCGGACGAATCGATCTTCGTGAATTCAAGTTCCGTGGCATTGAGTTCGAGTCGTGGACGGGGGACGTTGAGTTCTTCAATCGGAAGCAAATCTTCCGCAATGTGCTCCTGATCCCACGCCATGGGAGAGCGGCAGCCGATGAGGTGCTCGTCGATCTCGATAGTCGCAGCGTCCGACTCACCAAGGTGCGTGGCAAGCTGGACCCGATCCCGGTGACGAGCTGCTTTGCCCGCACCACTGCGGAAGCCCTGGCCAAGTATCGCTTTGGGCCGGATACGGAAGTGGAGCTAGATGGGGTCATCGGCTTTGCCGCGCAGACGCTGACCGATTTCACCATCGAGTTCAACAGCCCGGCTGCACCCGTGACCTACCCCTTGTTTCAGCGTGATCTGGCGATTCATGGAGCCGCAGGCAAGTTCGTGATCAAGAATGGAAATCTCGGCTACTCTGTAGCTGGCAGGCTCTTCGGTGGCCCCATGCAGGCGACGGGCAATGTGACCCTGGGCGTGGGGAACAAGGGATTCAATGTGAACCTCCAGGCTGCCGAGTTTCGTCACTCCGTGCTGGGCAAAGATCTACCGCTTCGTGATCTAAAGGCAGCCATTATCTCTACATCGGAGCGCACACCTTACGACATCACAGCCACCGTTCTCGGCGGCAGCATGACGCTCAAAGGTGAACTGGAATCTCACGATCTGTTCGACGGAGAGCTGCAGGTTTCAGGTATCGACTTCCAGGAGTTCGCCACCCTCTACGCCCCCGGCAACGAGTCCGAGGGCGACATCACCGGGCACTTCAATTGCAGCGGTCAGCTAGGAAACTGGAAACGGCTCAAAGGCGAGGGAGTGATGATCATCGTCAATGGCAACCTCTATGCCATCCCCGTGCTAGGCCCCCTGACGCCACTGCTCGGCTCCGTCCTGCCGGGACAGATCAAGGGCTACAACGTGGCTCGGGAAGCCAATTGCAACTTCTCCGTGGCCGATGGCGTAATCACCACCACGGACTTCGAGGCTCTCACCAGTGCCTTCCGCATCGTCGCGAGCGGCACCGCAAACTTCATCGACGACGAGATTGATTTCACCGCCCAGGCTCGCGTCCGCGGGCTCCCAGGGCTCGTTCTTCGTCCAGTCAGCGAGTTGCTAGAGTTCAAAGGCGAAGGAAGCCTGGCCAAACCCGCCTGGCGTCCGCATTACCTGAGCCTCGCCCCTGAAAAGCCTGCCCGGACCGGAAAGATGGACGATCCCAATGCTAGTTCCCCACCACCGGATCCCGAGAAGCCCATCGTTGCCCCGCTCGGACGGCCCGGACGATGAATGCGGTTCAATAAATCATGATCGGCACTGGCACGATCTTCACGGGTGCTCCAGCCAACGGATTACCCTTGGTCTCTTCAATCACCTCGACGACTCCGTTCTTGAAACTCACGGATAATGTCCCCACCTCGACTTTCACATAGATGACACTCTCGACGAGCTGCCCATTCGGTGCCCGCCCGATGGCAGGTTGAGGCACTTTTTGGAAAATGGCATATTCCAGCCGCTCCTCGCGTCCTGCGGCTGTGACTTTGGTCGAGGTGCGTGTGGGACGCCCCAACGAGCGATCCACCTCATCCCTTGTCATGCCAATGGCGACCTCGTGCTGGGCGATCAATTCGGTGATGCGCATCTGCCGTTCATAGAGGGCCTTGAGTTTCTCAGGCAGCTTCGGATCGCCCATCGCCAGATCCGAGAACTTCATCCAGCCTGCAACATCCCCATGCCGCGCCCGGCCTCGCACACGGCAACCCATATCCGAAAGGCCCACGACCGTCACGGGAGTGCCTGCCGCCATTTGTCCCAGAGCCCGATCAAACGTCGCATGGTAGTAAATCACGGCCTCTTGTTTCACCGAGAGCCGGAGCGGTCGTGGCAGCAAATCCTCGACCGAGATGGTGCCTGGCTCAGTCGGAAGCGCAGCCGAGACAAAAACTGGCATCAGAGCAAGAGTTGCCCAGAGGGCACAAGTCAGACCGAGGAGCGGTTTCATACGACGTGGAGTTAAGGAGACCAGCCATTCAGGCGCAAAACCTTTCGACAGCCCGCGAACGCAAATCATTCACTTCGCCACTATGTTGTTCAGGTTCGGTTAGCTATTTATGAAGATGATCAAAATATAATGATTAGCAAATAATCAGCGTATTCGAAGCACACCCCACCTCGTAATCCCTCGCAAAATGGGGTTAAAATTGCCCCTTTTTGGACCTGTGAAGCCGCTCGAAGTCCCAGTTCCAAGGCCTTGAGCCGCCAATTTGTGATAGACAAGGCGGTCACAAATTGCTTTTATGGACAGGTTTACCCCAACTTGGTCCCGAAACTTTGCGCTATGACGTCTGAATCCAACCACCGTGCCCAGTCATTCGTATGGAGATCACTCCTGTCTTCATGCCTCCTGATGACCGCTGCCTCCGGTTTTGCTCAATATGGAGTGTCTCCCTCTCAGACTGGGGTGTTTTTCGATGACCTCAGAGGCAGAGCTGGCGCTAAAAATGACCAAATCTCTGTGCGCCAGGGTGGAGAGTATGACTTCTCCCAAGGTGGCTACCAGAATGGCGAGAGCACCGGATCAGTGATGGAAGACGCCTCCCGGCAGATCAACCAGAGCTACAATGGCATGGGTAATTTGATTTATTCGAACCGCCAAGCGGGCGACTACACCCAATATTCAGGCCCCTACCCAGCTTCAAGCACGTTCTTCGCTCCTCCTTACACCTCAGATCCGCTCCTTGGCGGCAAGCGCAACCTCAAGGTGGGTCCTCTCAATCTCGGCTTCGGTCTCACCTCGCTCTTTGAATACAATGATAACATCAATCGCACGGGTGTAGATCCCGTGAGCGACATGATCGGCAGCGCCTACCTCAATATCAGCGCGAACTATCCGCTGACCGAGAATACGGCGCTATCCCTCTCCACGGCGATTGGTTTCGACCATTATTTTGATCATCCAGAGCTGTCGCCCTATGGTGGCGATCTGGTTCTCAACGTGCTCCCAGGAAGCACCATCGCAATCGATGGCAAGATCGGCCCTGTCTATGTGGTGGTCTATGATCGCATGTCCGTCCGCCCCGCGATTCAGAATTATTACGCGGTCAATAATCGGAGCATTTTCGGCGTCTTCCAAAATGATGCTGGCCTGGGTGCCAGTTGGGCAGTCAATTCCAAGCTCAACCTCTCACTCAATTTTGTTCACTCAGACGCCATCGCCCTTGAAGAGGCAGACAGCATTTATGATCGCACTACGGACAGCGTGCAGGGTTCCCTCGCATGGAGTCCCACCGGAACGTGGACGGCAGGCCTTGAAGGTGGTAATACTTGGCTGAGTTACCCCGAAGGCTACAGCAACGATGGCGTGCTGAGCAACATCGGTCTCTTCTTCGCCATGCCTCTGGGCAAATCCACTTCCGTGCGAATCTCGGGCGGTATTCAGAACTTCGAGTTTGATGCGCCACCCGAGTTCAACCGCCGCGTCACCGATCAAGACATTACCAATCTCAATTCTCAAATCGCCGCCACCAACGCCACTGTGGCAGCATTGGAAGCCAAGGGTGCAGCTCGCACGCCGGAAGAAACGGCAGAGCTTACGCGCCTCACCAGAGATGCCGCCAAACAGCAGAGCCAGTTGACCACTCTCCAAACTCAGAAAGCTGAGGACGACGCTGAGTTCGCGAGCAACACCCGCGACAACAGCGACCTGTCCGATTACTACTTCAATGTCACCCTCTCCAACCGCCTGACCTCCCGCATTTCTCATGCATTGAACTTCGGCCACGAGTCGTCCCTCAATACCACTTCGAACTTTATCTCGGCAGACTATATCAGCTACGGCATGGGCATCATCGCCTGGAGTGGCAGCCGCATTTCACTCAGCGGCTACTACGAGAACGCTCAGGACTCGGGCGGCACGCTGGCTGAAGAGATCGAGCAGATGGGTTTTGATGCCTACCTCTCGCACCAGCTCACCCCACGTCTTCGTTTCGGCCTTGGCTACCACTACGGCGTAGCGCAATCCAGCACTCCTAACCGCGACTATACTCAGCAAGCCTTCAATGTGGATCTGAACTATACACTCTCGCGCAAGATGAACGTTGGCTTGGGCTATCGCTTCTTCACTACTGATGCGGACACGGAAGACTTCAGCTTCGACCAGAACCGCGTGATCATGTCGGCGAACTACAATTTCTAAGCCTGAGAGGCTCGAACCTCTCGCGTCTTTAACCACCACAGACGCTTCCCCTAGACCCCACCATGCAATCGTATCGCCTCAGTCTTCTCGCCTGCCTCTTGATCGCCTCAGCGCTTCAAGCTCAAGACCCCGGATTCCAGCCTGCGAGACTGCCAACAAACCAACCGCAAACCGTTCAGGCTCCAGCCTCCAATGGTGGTGACGAAGTGCGCTCAGCTGGTTTAATTAACTCGATGGAGCAGTTGGACAACACCACCCAGCTACAGCCGGACTACCAAATCAGCTTCCGCATCCTTGAGGACCGCAGCGAGCCTATCCGCCTGCGCGTGCAGGACTCAGGAGACATTCAAGCCCCCCATGTGGGCCTTGTGAGAGCCGCTGGCAGAACTTGCCGAGATCTCGCCTTTGCAGTGAAAAAGGAATTGGAAAAGAGCTACTACCAGTCAGCAACTGTCATTATCGCCATTGATGTGATTCCCCGTCCCTACGGATCAGCCGTTGCGGGAGGAGGTGGAGGCACCTTCGTTCGTCCAGGCATGGAGTTCTTCACTATCTTTGGCCAAGTCATGCGACAGGGTAAGTATGAACTTCCGCTTGATGAAGACGTCACGATCAGCCAGGCCATTCTGCGCGCTGGCGGTCCGGCTCAATTCGCCAATTTGAACAAGGTCAAACTCATCCGCAAGACCCCTCAAGGCAACAAGGCCGTCCAGGTCAATGTGGAGGCCATCATGAAAAATGGCGCGCTGGAGCGTGACATTTACATCCGCAATAACGACGTTTTGATTATCTCCGAGAAGACCGTGAATTTCTAATTCCGGCACGTTCTAGGCGCGCTCCTAGCCAGTAGTCTTTCGCCAGCAAATCATGCCCCTTGGAGGCATCCCAATCGCATCCTCACGAGGCGTCATCTATCAAGCCGCCGGAACGGCGCAGAATTAAATTATGGATTCCAATTCACTCTCCCTTCCCGGCCAGTCATCGACGCTGAATCGAATCCACGAGACCTCGGCCAAGTTCCAGCGATACAAGATCCTGCTCCGCCGCCGGTGGTGGTTCCTCCTCTTGACCGCCAGCATCGGCGTCTGCTTTCAGGCTCTCCGCATCACCAGCAATCAACAGCAATTCGTTTCGCTTGCGAAGCTTGTAGCTGGTGGGCGTATGGTTTCAGGGACAGCAGGCGGACCGTCGTATGTGGATTACCTCACCGACTTTTACGGCACAATCATTGAAACCCTGGAGAGTGCCGAGATGCGCCGTCACGCGCTCGAACGTGTGCGCGCTCTGAATCCTGACCTGAAGGAATCTGACGTCGATGTCCATGTAACGCAGAACAAGGGTTCAGCGATTTTCAATGTGGCCGCCATTGGTAGCGAACCCAAATTCACTCGTGTATTTCTGGATGCGCTGCTCGATGAATTCAGAGCTTTCCGAGAACAGATTCGTGAGCAGCAACGCAACAAAGCGCTCACCGCTCTCGCGGAGGATGTCGTCAAGCGGGAGGCCGCAAACAAGGAGAAGGCCGAGAAGCTTGCCGCATTCAAAAAGAACAACAACGTTGTGGTTCTGATGAACGGGCAGAATCAGGCCGCAGAGTTCTTGAAGCAAGTTACCCTCGAAAAGAACCGGCTGATGCTTCAACTCACAGATATTGATCTGGCACTGAAGGATCTCGACTCCTCTCTTCTCCGACGTCAAAGCGCAACACCGTCAGCTCCCGCAACACCCACACCGGGCTCAAGCAATGTCCCATCTACCGTCACTGGCACGTCTGACACCAACGCCTTCTCGCGCGAAGCCTCAGTGGGATTCTCCCAGGCAGAGAAGGACTACATGGAGACCAAGCGCAGCATCACGCTGCTCAAAGCGGACAAAAATGAGCTACTCAAATCACTTCGCCCGCAGCATCCAGCTGTGCTCGAAGTGGACGAAAAAATCGCCAAGGCCAACGGCATTCTCTCGACTTACCAAGACGAAATCGGCGAGCAGCTTCGCGGTCAGAAAGCTGATATTGAACGCCGGATCACCGTGCTCGATGGCAAGATTGTCGAGTTCACTCAGACTGCGTCGGAAGTCGGAGGTAAACTGGCTGAATTCGCCAAACTCGAAAAGGATTTCGAAGACAGTGACAAGGCTTACAAAGAGATGTTCGACCTCGTGCATAAGTTCCAGGTGAACGAAGAAATGCAGGGGGACTACGTGAGCATCATGGAGCGTGCCTCAGGCGCGGTCGAAGATGTTCAGCCATGGCTGATGCCGATCTTGATTGGTCTTGGAGCTGGGCTTGCAGCGGGCAGTCTCGTGCTTCTGCTTTTTGACCGCTTGGATGATCGCATGAATTCGTTCAGCGAATTCCAGACGCTGTTCCCGAATGAAGCGATTCTCGGGCAGGTGCCTGAGCAGCGTCAGCGCGGTGATGTGGCACTCCTCCGCTCCAATGATGATCGTCACCTCTACGCTGAGGCGTTCCGCAACGTGCGCTCCTCGCTCCTCTTCAAGAACTGGCGCGGCAAGCCCCCGAAGACCATTCTCATCACGAGCGCTGTGCCGAACGAAGGCAAGACAACCGTGACCTCCAACCTCGCCATCACCATGGCGCTGGCAGGTGCCCGTGTGCTTCTAGCCGACTGTGACCTTCGTCGCGGTGGTGTAGCCGAACTTTTCAAGATGCCCGTCACTCCGGGATTGTCCGAAGTGTTGCGTGGCAAAGTTCACTGGCGCGATGCGGTTCAAGAGACCGGCACTCGTAATCTTGACCTCCTCGCCCGTGGCGAAGTCTTTGACCAAACATCCGAAATGCTTCTCTCCCAAGTCGCTGACGAGATGCTTCGTGAGATGGGCGAAGAGTATGACTATGTGATTTTCGATAGCGCACCTGTGCTGGTGGCCGACGACACAGGCAGCTTCGCACCAAAGCTCGACACCGTGCTCTTCGTCGTCCGTATGTCGTCCACCATGGCTCGCCTCACCGGCAAGGCACTCGACCTCCTCTATGATCGTCAGGTCAAGGTAGGAGGCGTTATCCTCAATCGCTCTAGCAGCAGCTTGAAGGAATACACATACTACAACTACGCCAGCTACTACTACACACCGAAGGCCTCGACGCCTCCGGCTGACGCAGGCAAGCCGTCCTGATCGACACCCACTGTTTCCAACAATCCTGGCCCCGTGTGGAACGCGAATCCACACGGGGCTTTTTGCATCTGGCCCCCAACCTGCGATTGCATCCTGACCCGACGACCGCTTCGATAGCAAAGCTCTCATGCCTTCGCTCAGCGCTCCCTGCCCCATTCCTTTTCGCATCGTTGCCTGCGGGCAACATCTGCCATCGCGAGTGGTGACGGCGGAGGAGATTGATGACCGCTTGTCCGTTGTTCCAGGCTGGACGGAACGGCATACGGGAGTGGCTCGTCGCCACTACGTCAGCACCGAGACATCAGCTCAGCTGGGGGCAGCAGCCATTCGAGACATGATCGAACCACAGGGTGCATCCTTCACGATGCCCGATCTCTTACTCGGAGCCAGCGGCACTCCGCAACAGCCCATCCCTTGCAATGCCGCGCTGATCGCGGCGGAACTCGGCTGGCATGGCGTTCCTTGCTTCGATGTGAATGCTACATGCCTCAGCTTCGTGGCCGCGCTCCAGGTCGCCTCTGGCTTGATCGCCGCAGGTCATGTGCGGCGCATCTTAATCGTGTGCGCGGAGGTGGCATCGAAAGGATTGAATTGGAACCAACATGAAGCCGCTGGCCTGATCGGAGATGGTGCCGCTGCGGTGTTGATCGAACGAGACGAGTCCGGTGACTCCATGCTGCTGAATGCCATAATGGAAACCTGGCCCGAGGGCGTGGCCTTGACTGAGATTCGGGGAGGAGGAAGTCGCATGCCAGCGATGGAACATCGGCAAGGCGAGAACACGGAAGACTTCTTGTTTCACATGGATGGACCTGCCGTGTTTCGATTGGCCGCCGAGAAGATGGGTCTTTTTGTGGATCGGTTAGTCGGTGCGAATGCGGATCGCTGGAGCGCGATTGATTGGGTGATTCCTCATCAGGCGAGTCTGCCTGCGATCCGACACCTGCGTCGGCGTCTTGGTATTCCCGCCGCGAAGTTGATCGAGACCATCCAGCATCAAGGCAATGTCATCGCCGCGTCCATGCCTCTCGCTCTGAATGAAGCGATTCGAAGCGGTCGGCTACAGAGGGGGCAGACGGTGCTTTTCCTTGGCACTTCAGCAGGCTTCTCGCTGGGTGGTGCGCTATTGCGCTTTTAAAATCGATCCGCCATGAACTGCATCCTTGTCACTGGAGCCACCGGATTTCTGGGAGGAGCAGTCGCAAGAGAGTTCAATCGCCTCGGGCTCAAAGTAATCGCGACCGGGCGCAATTTGGAGGCAGGCGAAAAGCTCAAGGACCAGGGCATTGAGTTCCATTCATGCGACATCGGACGCGAGCCTACATTGCTCAACCAACTCGTATCCCAGTGCAGCGCAGTGGTTCACGCGGCTGCCTTGTCAGCTCCATGGGGCAACCCGCACGAGTTCATGATCGCCAATCAACACGGAACCGAGCACGTCATCAACGCGTGCAGAAGCGCAAAAAGTGTGAAGCGCCTCGTCCACATCTCGTCGCCCAGCGTGCAGTTTGATTTCAAAGATCAACCTCTGGCCAAGGAGATGACCACCTGGACCTCTGCACCAGCCAATGACTACATCGCCACCAAGCGACAAGCTGAAACGATGGTCCTCAAAGCCGCACGCACTGGCCTCGACGCAATCGTGCTTCGCCCAAAGGCTCTCTTTGGTCCTGGCGACACTACTTTGCTGCCACGCGTGGCGAGGGTCGCGATGCGTGGTAGCTTTCCCTTGTTCAGTGGCTCTGATCCGCTGATGGACCTCACCTTTATCGACGATACCGTCAGCGCCGTGTGGCTCGCCTTGAAGGCGGACTCTTCGCACTCCGGCAAGGTTTACAATGTCACCAGCGGCGATCCGCAGCGGCGGAGCCGAGTGCTCGGCACCCTGCTAGAGGCATGTGGCTTGCCCGTGCGCTTCAGGAACCTCTCAATGAAACATGCGCTGGCTCTCGCCACCGCACTGGAATGGGGCTCCCGTGCCATCACTGGTGGTCGATGGGAACCGCCGCTCACTCGCTACTCTGTGGGGGCGCTGGGATTCGATCAGACTCTCGACATCTCTGCGGCTCGCCGTGATCTTGGTTTCAATCCGCAAACCGACGTGCTTGCGCGCCTCCACGAGACTGGATGCTTGTGGCGCGAAGCCCAAACCCCATTGAAGACTCTCGTATGACACGCTGGCATTGGACTGTTCTCTCGGATGGCTGGACCGAGGCCCACGAGGCTGCGGCCATCAGTGGTGGCTCATGGTTCGAGAAGGTGCGGTTTCACGCAACGGTAGTGCTTCTGGAGCATCCGGTGCATGGACGTGTGCTCTTCGATACTGGCTACTCGTCACGCTTCTTCACCGAGACGCAGCGCTGGCCTTACCGGCTCTATCGGATGCTCACCCCCGTAACGCTTACCGAACCACGCGGCATCATCGAAGTGCTCAGACAGCGTGGCATCGAACCCGAAAGCATCCATCACATCATCATCTCTCACTGGCACGCGGACCACATTGGAGGGCTTCGCGATTTTCCCTGGGCCAGACTCCACTCCCACCGCCAGGCATGGGATTCGATTCAAGACATCAGTGGCATCGCCGCTCTGCGCCGTGCTTTCCTTCCGGGCTTGGTGCCCGAGGATACAGCCGCGCGAATGCAGTGGCTGAGCGAGGGCTGCGATGTGTTTGGCGATGGATCAATGACTGTGCTTGAGCTGCCGGGGCACGCGATTGGTCAGATCGGAGTGCGGTTCGTGGACACGACTGGACGGCCTGTGTTGCTGGCAGCAGATGCGTGCTGGTTGAGCAAAGCCTTTCGCGAGATGCTCATGCCCCATCCGATCACACGACTGATGCACGATTGGCCAGTCTATCGCGGATCACTGAGTCGGCTGCACGACCTGCATCGCCACGAGCCCGATCTCCTCATTGTGCCCTGCCATTGCCCCGAGACCGCCGCCCTGATGCCATGATCGAGCGCCTGAGCATCCTCTGGCACTACTTCGCCGCCCGTCGCGCTTTCACGGGCTGGGCTGACCGAACAGAACTCACCGCCTGGCAGGAACGGCAAGCAAGGCGGCACCTGGAGCGTGTGGCAGATCGTTCGCCCTACTTTGGCAAGCTCCGCGATCACCTCGGCACTGACCACTGGCGTGATTGGCCAACCACAAACAAGGCGGAGATGATGACCCACTTCGATGACTGGAACACAGCGGGCGTCCGTCTGGATGAAGCCTTTCAAATGGCCATTGAGGCTGAGCGGACGCGGGACTTCACGCCCACGCTCCAAGGAGTCACCGTGGGCCTCTCGTCGGGAACCTCCGGCACGCGTGGGCTGTTTCTCGCGTGTGCTGCCGAGCGTCGTTTGTGGGCAGGAACTTTGTTAGCCCGTGTGCTGCGTGGCACCTTGCTGCGCGAGCATCGTGCCGCGTTGTTCCTGCGTGCCGACAGTCCACTGTATCAGACGATTGGATCAAAGCGGTTCCGCTTTGAGTTTTTCGATCTGATGCAGCCCCTGGAGGATCAATGGCTTCGCCTTCAGGCTCTGCGACCCACCATTCTCGCGGCTCCACCCGGCGTGCTGAAACGACTCGCAACCTTTCCGAATGCGGATCGCTTGCTCGCACCACCGGCTATCCTGCTCAGCGTGGCGGATGTCCTTGAGGATTCTGAACGCGAACAGATCAAGCAAGGATTCCAATTCGATCCTGGCCAGATTTACCAGGCGACCGAGGGCTTCCTGGGAGCGACGTGTCCTCATGGACGCCTGCACTGGAACGAGGATGCGGTGATCATTGAAAAGGAGTGGCTGGATGCTGCTCGCACTCGCTTCACACCCATCATCACAGACTTCCGGCGTTTCACACAGCCAATCGCTCGCTACCGCCTCAATGATGTGATCATTGCTGATGACGGCGCAGCCTGCCCCTGCGGTTCAGTCTTCGAGACCTTCGCAGCGATTGAGGGCAGGTGCGACGATGCACTACAATTGCCCGCATTGGATCGTTCGGCAGTGGTCACGGTGTTCCCGGACTTTGTGCGGAGGGCAATCATTCTCGCGGTGCCTGCCGGCATGGACTACACGGTGACGCAGCCATCCTTGAGCGAATGGTGCCTGGCCCTTTCTGAAGACGCGCCGCTGGAGCCGGTGCAGCGGGAGGTGAAAGATCTATGCCTGCGCCTCGGAGCATCGCCGCCCACTCTCACCCGAGTGCCATGGACACCCGCAGCACTGCATGCGAAACGCCGTCGCGTTCGGTGTGAAATCCCTTCGTCCAGTCCATGACTCGTTGTGTCTTGCTCACCGGAACGCGGGCTCCGGCCACGCTCGATCTTGCACGACGTCTTCATCGCGAGGGCGTGCGCGTGATCGGAGCGGATTCGATGCGATTTCCCCTCGGGCGTTTTTCAAACGCCTTTGACGCCCACTACCGGGTGCTACCGCCTCGGCAGAATCGGGAAGAATTTCTGCGCGAGATCGCAGCGATTGCGAAGCATGAACGCGTCGATGTAATCTGGCCCACCTGCGAGGAAGTGTTTCATCTGGCCCAAGGGCGCGAGGTGCTGAATGAGATCTCGCGTGTGCTTTGTCCTTCGATGCCCACGCTGGAGATGCTTCATCACAAGCTGCGATTCGCCGAGTGGACTCATCAGCTAGGTGATGAAGTGAAAGCACCTGCTTCCTGGCCTGCATCGGCAGTCCCTGTGGATGAGCGATTGGTCTGGAAGCCGTGCTACTCGAGATTCGCGTCGCGCACGAGCTTCGAGCGACCACCGGGCGACCTCGCTGGATGGATGGTGCAGCGGCGAGTGCGGGGCCGGGAGTTTTGCACCTGGGCCTTGTGTGTGGATGGGGAGGTGCGCACGCTCGCGCAGTATGTATGTCCCGTGCGCTCGGGACGCGGAGCAGGCTGCGCCTTTGAGCCCGTCTGGTCAGACGCAGCACAACGATTCACGGCCATCGTGGCACGAGCGCTGAACTACTCAGGCTCGCTGGCCTTCGATTTCATGGAGTCGGATGAAGACAGGCAAACTTACGTGCTGGAGTGCAATCCGCGGCTCACGAGCGGAGTGCATGTGCTCTCGCCGGAGATCAGCATCCGCGCCTTGCTAGATGGCGAAGTGATTGCTCATCCCGATCAACGCGCAGCTCAACTGCTTCTGCCGGTGCTGGCCTCATCGCCTCGATACGCTGGCAAATCTCGCGATGTGATGGCCTCGTCTGATGATCCCCGACCTGCCTGGGGGCAGGCGCCGGCTGTCGCTGAGTTTGTGAGCATCGCTATCCGACACCACATCTCCTTGCTGGAATCGACCACGTTCGACATCGAATACAATGGCCCCGAGCATCCATGACACACCTTCCAACGCCATGCTTCGCACCTGGTTTGCGCCTGTGCTGGAGCATGGCTGCAAGTGGTGCGCGCCGAATCTCGATACCACGCTGGCCTTTGTTCGCGCAGGCGACCACGAGTTGCCGCTGACGATCAACGACGAGCAATGGGACAACTCGTGGTTTTGCTCACCCTTCACGCACTACATCTCGTATGCCCAGGAAGAGATCGTTGGAGCCGTTGGCAAGGCCCTTGGTCTGCCTGCTTGTCTCATCCTGCGTGCGCTCGGTCGATGGTTACGCCGGGCGGACTTCAATCGCGTGGTGATGGTGAACAACTGGCTGATGTCCACAAATCCGTGGCCGAAGATGGACGGTCACACCTTGGCCCCGATGATCGAAACGCTTCGCCTGCGATGGCCTGAGCACGCACTGGTGTTTCGATCACTCACCGACGGCATCGACCAGCCGGTGATCGAAGCACTGCGATGTGCCGGAGCGCGGTTGATTCCCAGTCGGCAGGTCTGGTGGTTCGATCACGATTCACAAGCCGTGAAGCATGCGACCAACTGGAAGCGCGATGTGCGCTTGCTCCGCAGTTCCGACCTGGATCGAGTGACGCACGATGATCTGAGCGGTGACGACTTCGATGCTCTTGCCCAGCTCTACGACGAACTCTACCTGGGCAAGTATTCCCGCCACAACCCCGCTTACAGTGCTCCGTGGCTGCGCCATCTTTGGCAGCACCGTCTGCTGCGATTCACGGCACTGCGCCAGCCCGGTGGCGACCTGATTGGAGTGGAAGCATGCGGCGTAATTAATGGCACGATGGTTTCGCCAGTCGTGGGCTACTCGCTCCGGTTTCCGATGGAGCTTGGCCTTTACCGACGCCTTGCCGCAGTGCCGGTGCTGGCGGCCCAGGAGGCACGCGTGCCGCTGAATCTGAGCGCTGGTGTGGGAAGGTTCAAGGCCACGCGAGGAGGCCAGCCGCTCATGGAATACATCGCCGTGCTCGATGCCCACCTGCCAGCTTCCAGGCGGGCTCCCTGGCAGCTCGTTGAGGTGATCAGCCGCGAAGTGCTGGCCCCGCTCACGCAGCGCTGGGGCTTGTAGCCGAATCAATGAGTTGCAAGCGACGCCAATGCCCCTAGTATCGGCGCTCCAAAACCATTCCACGCTGCTCATGAAGACCTTCGCCACCTGCCTGCTCGCCATCGCCGCTGTCACGCTCATCGGAGCCTGCGACAGCCATTCATGGGACAAGACCAAGGTGCTGCACGAGAATCTTCACGACAAAGGTCACGGCGACCACGGTGCCGCTGGCGATCACAAGACCGAAGGTGCAGCCAAGGACGAGCACCACGGCGAGAAGAAGGCCCACTAAGGCCTCAGGTTCTTCTAAGTTGGTGAGGCGGGGCACTTCCGCTCACTTTCTCGTGCCGCTCGCAATCCCACGCACATTCTAGGATTGCTGCCGCTCTGGAGCCACGTATCATCGCGGCCCGTTGGCTCCATGCATTGGCACCCCAGACGAATCTCCCCATGCCCGACCGCCTTGTTGAAACGGGCGGCGGCTTTGATCTGTCTCCTGGCTTCGTCAGCAGCTTTGCTCGCCGAGCCGCCCAAAGCTGTCAGCACACTTCAGGATCTCATGCGCGTGCAGCAATCCGTGGGCGAAGTGCTCCCGATGGCACGCAAGGCACTCGTAGCGCTGAGCACCCATGATGGAGCGGCCAGTGGTGTGATTGTATCGCCCGAGGGCCTCGTATTGACCGCTGCCCATGTGGTGAGCGATAGCAAGAAGCATCCCGCGCCGGGCATGAGGGTGCGCGTTTACTTTGACGATGGAAAGCAAACGATGGGCACCGCGCTCGGCATGGATGTAGCGACGGATGCGGCCATGATTCAACTGGATGGCACACGCAAGGACTGGCCATTTGTGGAGCTTCGTCGTCCGCAGAACCCCGTGCTGCCTGGCGACTGGTGCTTTGCGCTGGGTCATCCCGGTGGCTACGACGACAAGCGCGGTGACGTGCTGCGCGTGGGCAAGATCATCAAGACGATGCCCAATGGCTTGCAATCCGACTGCGTGCTCATGGGCGGCGACAGCGGCGGTCCGCTCTTCGATCTGGAAGGCAGCCTCGTGGGTATTCACAGCCAGATTTGGGAAGGTCGCGATCAGAACGTGCATGTCTCCCTCGCCCCCTTTCTCCGCTCGTGGGACATCATGAAGGAATCGGAAGTGGTGCGCGAGTGGGCGCAGGGCAGTGGCGGATGGCTGGGCATCGCCACTCGCCAAAGCACCTCGGGAGCCATCGAGGTGGCCGATGTGGCGGACAAATCCCCGGCCGCCCGCGCAGGTCTGCGCTCAGGCGACACGCTCGTCTCGCTGGATCGTCGGCCCGTGAAAACTCAGTCCCAATTCAGTGCTGCGATTCGTGCCCGGCCCGCCGGTGACAGCGTGGTGCTCCTCGTGCGGAATCGCTCAGGTGATCGCATTGTCACCATCAAACTCGCTCCCCGCCCCGAAGAATGATGAGCCGGATCACCACCTTCGCCTTTGCCATCAGTCTGGTCGCTCTCTCTTCGCACGCTCAGGAGGAGACCACTCCCCTGCCCGCCGATCAGCAGACGAACGGGACTCGCACTCTGGACGCGCTGAGTCTCGTGCAGAACACCACGCGCCCCAGCATCGTGCAGATCATTGATGAAAACGGCGAGACAGCGCAGCTTGGCGTCGTCGTCACTTCCGATGGCTATGTCATCACCAAGGCCAGCGAAGTGCCCGGCCTTGATCTCGTTTTCGCCTGGTCCGATGGCACCCAATGCGCCGCGAGTGTAGTGCTCATGGATCGCGGGCTAGACCTTCTTCTCGCCAAAGCAGACCGCTCCGACACCATCCCCATCGCCTGGTCCCCATCGACCAAATCTGAGCGCGGTGAGTGGATGCTTTCCTTCAACAAGCCCGCCGCTAGCGCCATGACCATCCGCCTTGGCAATATCAGCGCCAGCCGTCGCAGCATCATCGGCCACGGAGCCGCCCTCGGTATCCGCATGGACAACAGTCGCACCAGCGGCGTGCGCATCGTGGAAGTCGCCACCGAAAGCCCCGCCGAAGCCGCAGGCATCAAAACGGAAGACGTGCTCATCGCCCTCGACGACCAGCCCGTGACCGATACCTCCAGTCTCTCGCGCGTGATGATGACGCTGCAACCCGGCGAGCAGGTGAAGCTGCGCATCCGCCGCGGCCCCACCGAGCACGACTGTAGTGTGCGACTGGCCAGCAAGTCCAAGGTGGTGGCGAACTGGGACGGCGAAGACTACGCGAATGGCGGCGTCTCCCTCCGCACCGATAATTTCCCCGACGTGCTCCAGCATCAACTCCCGCTCAACCCCCACGACATGGGCGGCCCGCTGCTCAATCTCGATGGCCAGGCCATTGGCATCAACATCGCCCGCGTCGATCGCGTCTCCACCTTCGCCCTGCCGATGGAAACTTTTTGGAACAAGGTCCAGCAATGGATCGTGGCAGATCGCAAGGCCATGGACGGCGGCGTCCCCGAGATTCGCCCAGCAGAGTCGCCGGAGCGAGTGAAGTAAACCTCAGCCCACCTCTTCGGACGAGGCTAAAACGCGATGACGGACAGCGGGAACTGGCTGGATGCTCACTCCCATTTCGGCAAGCTGATCGACACAATTTTGATAAGTGAGTTCACCAGATGCAACGCCAGCAATCAAAGGGCCGTAGCTTTGCACCGCGAAAGTGGTCATGCCGATGTGTTCTTCAGCAACACGATAGGGCAGGTCCGAGCCTGGCTCGACTGAGATGCAGGTCTGAATATAGCACGAGCCATCCTCCACACTGACCCCGAACGAGCAGAGTGGCAGCGCACGATTGATCATGAATACGACGCGGACGACATCGCTCTGCCTGTCCTTGGAAATATCAAACGGAAGCACGGCTGACCCATGCAGCATCTGCACCTCTGGTTCATCCTCACTTGCATCAGCCGCCGTCAGGTCAGTGAGCGAAAGAAGGGTCAAAGGGATGAAGCAGTCGTCCCACACACCGAGATTCACATGCAGTTTTTCAATGCCGCCACCCATTCCGTCGGCTGGTGAATAGTCAGCGTCATAGTCACGATCACTCACCATCTCGTAGAGGGAGGCGAGGAGCGTGGCCGGTGGTTCTATGGTGTCGTCGGTCATGACAATTTGGTGGTTTTGGTGACTACTTTGCGTCCAGCCCGGAGGGTATCCTCCTGGGAGACCGCGTTAACGATTCGTGCGATTTGCTTGTCATCCATCCCGCATCCGCGAGCGAGTTTAATGGCAGGGGTATTGGGCAGATCGGCTGCCACAATGCCAGCGCCACGACGATGGTGAAGTGCCTCCTGACAATCCTGTCTCAACCGTCCCGCGAGGTAGTTCATCGCCGTTTTGGTATCACGCGATACCATCACTTCATTGGCATGATTAAGCAGTTTGTCCGGATCTTTGAATTGCTCCTGGACGTTGGCCTTCAACTGCTTGGCGAGCAGTTTCTCATTGGTTTTGACCAATGCCTTGATTTCCGATTTAGAATACTTGCCAGGATTGTCTTCGACCATTTTTTTCACATGCGCATCAGCTTGCTGTTTGATGAATGGCTCAAGGTGACGCATGGCTTCCTTGACCGCATGTTTTTGCACTGATCGCACTGCCGCCAGTTGTTTGTGGCTGAAGTCCGTCTCTTTCGGACGCAGGTTAGTAGTGTGCCCTTTGGTCGCGTTACTGCCACCTGGGGCGACATGCAGGGGTCCCGGAGTCGTCAGCTTTGATTCCACCCATCTGCCCATCTTTTCACGCACGGACGGCTCCTGCTTGGGCGTCACATCTGTGCCAAAGCCTACCGCAGGCACGGAGCTGCCGTCCTGCCGTTGAATCTGGGCCTGCTTGTCATTCACGCTGCGAAGCACCTTGGGCCCTGATGGTATCAAGTGAACGCTGTCGCCATCTTTGAGCACCTCTTTAATTCCGGCGTTGTTCACATCGAATTGCTTTATTCCGCCTGCCTTCATCTGGCGCAAGGTGTTGATGGCCTCTTCGCATTCGAGCTTCTTCGCAGCACTGTGTTCTGCACGAGCTACCTGATAGGCAGCCTTACCCGTCGTTGCCACGAGACCGACGCCCCCGACAACCGTAGCACCTGCGCCTGCACTGACGGCTATGATGCCCGGCACACTTGCACCTATGCCCATCGTGCCGGCACCAGTTGCAATCGCCACTGTGCCAGCGACTGCGGCAGTGGTGGAAAGGGCACCCGCAACGGTGCTGCTGGCACCACTAACAAGGCTCAGGCCATGCTCGATGCGATTCTTGTCATGTTTCATCTGGATGCGCTTGGCCACGGCCGCAAGCATGGGGTCTCCATCATTCACGAACTCACCGTCTTTTGCGTTGCTTTCACCCTTAAACTCCGCCCGCAGTTCCTTCGCCTGCTTTCCCACTTTAATGGACTCTTTCAGATGCATTGCCGCATACACTGTGGAGGCAGCTCCAATACCCATCTGTGCGACACCGAGCGGAATTCCTGCCACCACTGTGGCGGAACCCACAGCATTGAGCACCGGACTGCCTACGTTCATGGCAGTATTGGCAACCGCGACGCCTGCAGATACGGCTGAATTCGCCTGATTAAGCAGCGAACGCAACGTGCCTGCCCCCGAGAGCAAATGCTCCCTGCGACCACTTAGCTGTTGCTTGGCCAAATCATGGCGTGCCTCAATACTGCGCAACGCCTCCAGCTTCGGATGGCTGACTACTTCTGTGAGTTTCTGGTCAACAGACTCCTTGTAACTCCGTAGTTCTTTCAAGGCCTTTTCGTTCTGTGTCAGCTTCAGTTCGACATCCTGCCGTTCTTCAGGACCCAGGTCACCACCAGCCTTCTCAATGAGCGTCTGGCGGGCCTTCTCCATTGTCTTCTCCATCATCTTGGCGATCCCCAATTCATCCGACAATGATTCACGCGCCTGCACTAGCTGCGATATATCGGGATCCTTCAAGGCTTCCTTCAGCATCTTTTTGTCGTCCTTCGCCTTTTGTTGATCGACTTCTTTTTTCAACCACCAGGCCCCCAGGCCAAGTGTCGCAACCCCTCCGACAACGGGTGTGACCACACTGGCCAGATCACCTACATCATGGCCGCCTACTTGGATACTACTGCTTGAATTTGATGATTTTGCCATCGTATGAGATTGGGTTGATCAAGTAGTTCGCACAGCCTCCCAAGAGGTTACGAAAGACACGAAAACTTGCCTGTTGGAAAATCTGACGATTTCTCCCCTGTGTGATCCTGACGCACTGCCGGTTCTTTCCAATCCGTTAGCAGACACCTTTTTGACTCTATCATTCTGCTCTTCACATACGCGGACAGTTATTGCGCGTGTCTATGTGTTTTCGCCCACGGCAACACCAATTTCACAGCCTAGAATGCCACCAGCAGCAAGGAAGTCACCCATGTGACCGTCCGCGTGGTCGCTGAAGCCCCATAAATCCCCAAATCCGCTGATTGCACAGTGCGCGCCGTAGCGTTAAATCCCGCCCCTTTCCGAACCACCATGTCCACGACCGTCGCACCGTCCACACCGGCCAAGCAGCTCCGCAACGCCGTTATTCGTCTCGCAGGTAACTCCCAGGATGGCATTCAGTCCATCGGCGGCATTCTCGCCCGGCTTGCCGGACGCACTGCCCAGGAAGTAATGACCTACATGACCATCCCTTCCACCATCAGCGGCGGTCCTTCGATCTTCCAGGTGCATCTCGGTTC
Organism: Verrucomicrobiota bacterium; assembly: GCA_963204975.1. Taxonomy (GTDB): domain Bacteria; phylum Verrucomicrobiota; class Verrucomicrobiia; order Verrucomicrobiales; family Verrucomicrobiaceae; genus JAEUHN01. The sequence goes on from CAUJJC010000339.1 coordinate 34,158, forward strand.
CGGCGAAGTGCTCAGTGCTGGCGATGAGGCGGACGTGTTAGTCGCTTTCTACCAGCACAGCTATGACGGCCATCTCTCCTCCGTGCGCAACAACGGCATCTGCATTTACGACAGCGGTGAAGTGACCGAGCTGAAGCACGAACGCGGCATCACCCACATCGGCGTGCCTTTCACCAGCGCCACCATCGAAGCGACCGGCGGCAGCGCGCGTGACCGCGGTAAGAACATCTTCGTGCTGGGCCTGCTCTGCGCCGCCTTCAATCTCGACAAGGAAAAGATCATCGCGATCCTCTCGCGTCAGTTCGGCAAGAAGGACGAAAGCGTTCTGCGCAATGCGATGCTCGCCTTCGACGCGGGCTTCGCCTATCAGGTCGGCGATCTGGAAAAGTTTGCCTTTGCCCCCGGCGAAGCTGGCAGCGGCCACCGCATCAGCTCTGATGGCAATACGATGCTGACGATGGGTCTGCTCGCTGCGGGCGTTCGTTACGGTTCGGCTTATCCGATCACGCCCTGGTCTTCCATCATGGAAATGATGCGCTCTGAGCTGCCGAAGTATGGCGGCATCTATGTGCAGGCGGAAGACGAACTCTCCGCCGTCGCGATGACCATCGGCGCGGCCTTCGCAGGCCACTTGGCAATGACCGGCTCCAGCGGTCCTGGTTTGTCCCTGAAGATGGAAGCGCTCGGCTACGCCAGCATGGCGGAACTGCCGCTCATCGTCGTCAATGTGCAGCGCGGTGGCCCCTCAACCGGTCTGCCCACCAGCATGGAGCAAAGCGATCTCCTCCAGGCCATCTACGGCAGCCACGGCGACTCACCTCGCATCGTGCTCGCTCCTGAGAACGTGGAAGACTGCTTCTACATCGCGCTCGAAGCCGGACGCCTCGCCCGCGAATACAGCTGCCCGGTCATTATCCTCAGCGACCAGGCGATCAGCTCCCGCATCGAAGCCTTCGACGAGCCCGACCTCGACAAGCACTGGGTGGAGCCCATGTGCGACACCTCGCCACGCGCTGAAGATTTCAAGCCCTACCCGCTCGACCAGATCACCCGCCACGCGCCTCCCGGATCGAAGATGCTGGGCGGCAAGTATCCGATCGTGACTGGTCTGGAGCACGACGAATACGGCCACCCAAGCGGCAGCCCGAAGATGCACACTGCGATGACCAACAAGCGCCGCGACAAGCTGGTGAAGCTCAGCAAGGAGCTTCCGCTTCCTCCGGTGCATGGCGATGCCGAAGGCGACGTGCTCGTCGTTGGCTGGGGCAGCACCAGCGGCCCCATCAAGGAGAGCGTGGATCGCATGCGCTCCGAAGGCCACAAGGTGGGCAGCATCACCATGCGCCACATGCACCCGATGCCCGCCGGACTGGACGGCATCTTCAATCGCTACAAGAAAGTCGTCGTCACCGAGATCAATGACTCCGGCGTTTATGGCTACGGCCAGCTCGCCATGCTCCTGCGCGCTGCCTATGCGCTGCCGCACATCCAGAGCGTGTGCAAGTGCGATGGCCTCGCCTTCCGCGTGCGTGAGATCGTCACGGGCGTGGAAAAGGCCATGGCGGACAAGTAGTCTTCACACAGCCTTCACGAGCATTTCACCCTTCACGGGTTGAGCCTTTGGAGCGGACATCGTAGCCTCGCTGCGTGTCCGCTTCTTCTTTGTCCACTCGTCGTTCCTTCCTCCGCCGCTTCGTCCGCAGTGCCTTGTGGACCAGCATTGCCAGCGGCGGTGGTGCCTATGGTTACGCACGCATGATCGAGCGGCACCATCCGGTGATCGAACGTGCGCGCGTATCGCTAAAGAATCTCGGCCAAGCCTTCGATGGATTTCGCATCGTTCAGATCAGCGACCTCCACGTCGAGCCGAATCTCAACCCCACGCTCCTGCGCAAGACGGTCGAATTGATCAATGGTCTCCAGCCTGACCTCATCGCCATCACGGGCGACTTCATCACGCACAATGCCAAGCTCGTGGCTGAACTCACCGCACCACTTGCCGAACTCAAGGCACGCGCCGGAGTCTTCGCCTCGCTGGGCAATCACGATGTCTGGAATGCACCGCGTCGGATCACCGAAGCGCTCACACACCATGGCATTCAGGTGCTCACCAACACCGGAACTGCCCTCACCCAAGATCACGCCCAGCTCTGGGTCGCCGGTATCGACTCCGCTTGGGCTGGCGACATCGACCTTCCCGCAGCACTGAAAGG
>CAUJJC010000340.1 GCA_963204975.1 Verrucomicrobiota bacterium
GGACGGTGAGATAGGGGATTAGCGCGGGGTAGTCGATGGAATTCATGCGTCTTTAGAGAATCGAATTTATGGCTTGGGGGCTTCAGTGGGCGTCACGAGTTCCGCGACATCGGCGAGGCCTTTTTCGAACTCCGGGCCGCACATGGCTTCGCAATCAAAGACCAGGCTCATCACCTTAGCCAGCACGCTTTCGTTCTTGCCATACATGGCCCAAGTGACGGTGGTTTTGCCTCCATCGGTTTTGAAAAGGTAATCGACGGTGCTGACACCTTCCATCGGCTCCAGCCAGTCCATGCGCAGGCGGATGAGTTCATTCGGTTTGCTCTCGGTGATAGTCGCTTTGCCTTTGCCGGTTTTTTTGCCATCCCACGTCGAGATCGAACCGACACCGGTCTCCGGCCCGGCGTATTCAACCTTCGCTCCAGGGTCCATTTTCAGCCACGGATTGAACTCGTTGAACTTCTTGTGGCTGTTGAACCAGACGAACACTGCCTCCGGCGGCGCGGCGATTATGATGCTGCGCTCGACACGGAATTCGGGTGATTTCAGCAAAGCGGTAGCGATGAAGCCGATGATGAGCACGGCGAGGCCGATGAGGATTTTCTTGAGCATGGTGGTGGGTTGGGGGTGAAGTGAACTGTGACGGGTGAGGCAGCGTTACGCTAGCCACAAACTGCTGCCTCAATGGCTGCGACATCGATCTTGCGCATGGTCATCATGGCCTCAAAAGCCCGCTTGGCGATCACGCGGTCGGGATTCGTGAAGGCCTGGGTCAAAGCGATTGGCGTGATCTGCCAATGCAGCCCCCATTTATCTTTGCACCAGCCGCAGTCGCTCGCCTCACCGCCGTTGTCGATCAGGGCATTCCAGTAGCGGTCGGTCTCGGCTTGATCCTGAGTGGCGACCTGAAATGAGAAGGCCCAGTTGTGCGCCACAACGGGTCCGCCATTGAGCCCGATGCACGGGATTCCCATTACGGTGAACTCCACCGTGAGCACCTCACCTTCTTTGCACGATGGATTGTCCGCAGGTGCCCGATGCACCGCGCCGACGGAAGAATCTGGAAACGTCGCCGCATAGAAGCGCGCAGCCGCCTCGGCATCTCGATCAAACCACAGACAGATCGTGTTTTTCGCGGGGTGGTTCATGGGTTGTGAGGTAAGTTGGAGTCCAGGCTTTAGCCGACGTTTGGGAAGGAATCGAGAGGTCAAAGATCAGCTAAAGCCTGCACTCCAACTTCTTGTTCGGGCTACTGCCGTGTGAAAATGACCGGCGCGCCACAAGGAGCACTTTTACCATCTTTCCAGGACACGCCTTCCAGCTTGAAGTGGTTCGCGTCGATGAAGGTATAGGTGGCTCCGTGCATGTGCATGTCCTTCTCGGCATTCAGACCAGGTGTAGGAGCCAGATCAAAGGTGAGCGAGTCAGCGGTGCTCTTCGTGAGCTTCATGCGCGGCTGGTTTCTCAACATGCAGTAGTGGGTCATGGTGAGCTTGCCATTCACATCATGATAGACGCTGAGCATCTCCATCGGCGTGCCCTCGGCAAAGCGTTCCTCGATCACCGAATCACCCGCAATGAGACGGAACTCGGTGTTCATCTTGCCCATCTCCGGGGATTCGGCAGACCACTTGCCAACGAGTGACTTCATACGCTCGAAGGCGGCGGAGCCCTTGTAAGGCGGCATGTCGGCACAGGCGGCGTGATTCGTTTTGCCAGTCTGGCATGAAGTGAGTGCCAGGAGGGTGACGATAGATAGGACGAGCGTTTGTTTGATCATAGTGATGTGGATTGGATTGAGGTTAGGCAGGGGATGGTGAGAGAAGGCTAGATCCATGAAGAAAGGAAAAGGTTCCGGCAGGAATCCCCCCCCTCAGCATCACGACGAACGAACGGCAAGCAAAAGGACATCAAAGACAACTTTCTCGCACTATTCCGCTTTCCTACCTTCCTTGAGGCCTGCGGAACAAATCCCCTACCCTCCACTCTCCTCGTGTCTTTGGAATTCCCTTCCGCGTGTTGCCCGCTATGATCGGGCCACTTTTTCGCCGCTCATGCGCAACCTCCCGACTCCGTTTCATCTCAATGCCTTGTGGACCGCCGTTGCCGCCGTCTCGATCACGGTGATCATCGCGATCTCGATTGGCTTTGTCTATCTCGGCACCCAGATCATCGCCTTCCTTCAGCCGATCCTGATTCCATTCGCCGTCGCTGGCGTGCTGGCCTACCTGCTGGAGCCTGTGGTGGCCAGGCTGGTGCGATGGGGACTTTCCAGGCAACGCGCCGTGCTTCTCGTCTTCACCTTGTTCTCTGCGGTGATCGCAGGCGTTACGTTGCTGATCGTGCCCACACTGGTCCGCCAGGGAGCGCAATTTGTGAAGGAAGTGCCGATGTATGCGGAGAAGGCGAAGGGCCGTGTATCCGTGCTCGCCACTGAGTGGCACGACACGATCAAGAAGGAGACGGGCATTGAGATTCTCGACTTTTTCGGGCCGAGCACGACGAAGAAAGACGACTCGTCCTCGCGCACGCCGCCCCCCACGGTCATTCCCGCACCTGCTACTCAAGTGCCTGTGAGCGACGCGTCAGCACCGAAAGAATCCGCCACACCCATCAAGCCCCCTCAGGCCGATGCTTTTGATCCCAATGATCTGCTCAATGGCGAGTGGCTCAAAGATGCGATGACCAATGTCGCGCCTGCCACCTGGTCGATCGTGCGCCGCAGTGTGGGTGGTTTCCTGGGCGTCTTCGGCTTCCTGCTCAGCCTCGTGATCGTGCCGCTCTACCTCTATTATTTCCTCACCGAGAGTGCCGAGATTCGCGAGAAGTGGACGCACTACCTGCCGCTACGAGCTTCCGAGTTCAAAGATGAAGTGGTAGGCACGCTGTCGGACATCAATCGCTACCTCATCGCCTTCTTCCGTGGGCAGTTGCTCGTGTCCCTGATCAATGGACTGGCCACCGGGATGGGATTGGTCATCGTCGGGCTCAAGTTCGGCTGGCTCATCGGCCTCTCGCTCTGCGTGCTCGGCATGATCCCCTATCTCGGCATTGTGTTGTGCTGGGTGCCAGCCGTGATCATCGCTTCGGTGCAGGGCGGCGATGGCACCTGGATCACAGGCGATCCCTGGTGGGTCTTCCCGCTCGTGGTCACAGGCATCTTCGCCCTGGTGCAGCAGATCGACGGGCTCTTCATCACTCCCAAGATTGTTGGCGAATCGGTGGGCCTGCATCCCATGACGGTCATCATGTCTGTCTTCCTCTGGTCGCTGATCATGGGCGGACTGCTGGGCGCGATCCTCGCCGTCCCCCTCACAGCTTCGGTGAAGGTGCTCTTCCAGCGCTACATCTGGCACGCCCGGCTGAACAAAACGGAGACCGCAGCGCTTCCTGAAGAACCCGAAGCCGCGCCTTCGGTCTAGGAACTCGCGGAGCCCCTCACTTACTTCGCAGCTAAGGCCCCGAAGTCGATGAGTCGTTGCTATGCAAGATTTTCTCGCATTCGGCGGGCACTGTGCCAGTCTCCGCGCCCCGTTCCCATGAAAAAGAAAATTGTTCTCGCCTACTCCGGTGGTCTCGACACCTCCGTGCTGCTCTCCTGGATCAAAGAAACCTACGATGCTGAAGTCATCGCGTTCTGCGCGAATGTCGGCCAGGATGACGAATTGAAAGGCCTCAATGCAAAGGCCAAGAAGACGGGCGCGAGCAAGGTCTTCATCGACGACCTCCAGGAGGAATTCGCCCGCGACTTCATCTATCCGATGATCCAGGCCAATGCGATTTACGAGGGCCAATACTTCCTGGGCACCAGCATCGCACGCCCGCTGATCGCCAAGCGCATGGTGGAAATCGCCCGCGCTGAGAAGGCCCAGGCCATCGCCCATGGTGCGACAGGCAAGGGCAATGATCAGGTGCGCTTTGAACTCACCTCCGCCGCGCTCGCTCCTGAGATCGAAGTGATCGCTCCGTGGCGCGACGAGCGCTTCCGCACCCAGTTCCCAGGTCGCGCCGAGATGATCGCCTACTGCGATGAGAAAGGCATTCCCGTGCAGGCCAGCGCGAAGAAGCCCTTCAGTATGGACCGCAACCTCCTACACATCAGCTATGAGGCCGGCATTCTCGAAGACCCATGGTTCGACGCTGGTGATCCGAAATACAAAGGCTACTTCAACACGCTGTCCGTCTTCCCCGAAGATGCACCCGACAAGTCCGAGCTGGTGGTGTTGGAGTTTGAAAATGGTAACTGCATCGCCGTGAACGGCAAGCTGCTCAACCCGCTCAAAGTCATGCAGACGCTCAACAAGCTGGGCGGCAAGCACGGCGTGGGCCGCGTGGACATGGTCGAGAACCGCTTCGTCGGCATGAAGAGCCGCGGCGTTTACGAGACCCCTGGCGGCGCGATTCTGCACTTCGCTCATCGCCAGATCGAGTCCCTCACGATGGACCGCGAGGTGATGCACCTGCGCGACTCCTTAATCCCGAAATACGCCCAGCTCGTCTATAACGGCTTCTGGTATGCGCCTGAGCGCCTCGCCCTTCAGGCCCTGGTCAGCGAGAGCCAGAAGAAGGTCTCCGGCACCGTGCGAGTGAAACTCTACAAAGGCAACATCCTCGCCGCAGGTCGCAAGAGCCCCTTCAGCCTCTACAACCCGCAGATCGCGACGATGGAAGCCGATCCAACCAAGGCCTACAATCAAGACGACGCCACGGGCTTCATCCGTCTCAATGGCCTCCGCCTCAAGACGGCTGCCCTTCGCGACAAGAAAAAGTAAGCATCTCCATTCAGGGACGTCGTGCGCGAGCGCGGCGTCCTTTTTTATGGTCGCAGATCACGCACACAAGCCCCTTGTCACGAGCGGAATATCGGTGGCGCGACTCTCGTTATGATTGGCATGAAATGCATTGCCTTGGCACTCCTGTTCGCCTCCACCCTCATTGGAGCCGAGCGCCCCAACGTCCTTCTCATTGTGAGCGATGATCAGGGCTACTCTGATCTCGGCTGCATCGGCACCAAGCCTGTCATCACACCCAACCTCGACCGGCTGGCGAACGAGGGTATGCGAGCAACAAATTTCTACGTCACCTGGCCTGCTTGCACACCATCGCGTGGCAGCATTTTGACCGGACGCTTTCCACAGCGAAACGGGCTCTATGACATGGTGCGCAACGACATGGTGAACTACGGACACCGGTTCACCGAGGCCGAATACGCCGTTTCACCCGAGATGATCCTGGGCCTGGATGTGCGCGAGAAAACCATCGGTGATCTCTTGCATTCGGCAGGCTATCGAACCGGCGTCGTGGGCAAGTGGGACATGGGCCAGGCGAAGCGCTTCCTGCCCCTCCAGCGCGGCTTCGATTTCTTCTATGGCCACGGTAACAACGGCATCGACTACTACACGCACGAGCGCTACGGCGTGCCGTCGATGTTCCGTAGCAATGCGCGCACTCAGGAGGACAAAGGCACGTATGTGACGGAAGTCTTCGAGCGTGAGTCGCTCAGCTTCATTCGCGGAGTGAAGAAACAACCTTGGTTCCTGTATTTGTGCTTCAACGCACCGCATGGGGCCTCGTCGTTCGGCTCCGATCCATCGGACAAGAAGAGCAAGGAAGGCGTGCAGGTGCCGGAGAAGTATGCGGCGATGTATCGGGGCAAGGTGAAGGATGAGAAGCTCGCACGCTACTACGGCGCGGTGACGTGCATGGACGAGTCGATCGGCAAAGTGCTGAATCTCATCGACGAGCGCGGCGAGAAGGAGAACACGCTGGTGATGTTTTTGTCCGACAACGGCGGCAGCGGCAATGGTGACAACAAGCCGCTCAAGGGCCGCAAGAGCCAGATGTGGGAAGGCGGATTGCGCGTGCCATTCGTCGCGCGCTGGCCCGGCAAAATTCCAGCGGGCAAGGTCACGGATGAGTTCCTCACGTCACTCGAACTCTTCCCCACCATCGCGACGGCTGCGGGCACGGGCACGACCGAGAAGCTCGATGGCTTCAACCTGCTGCCCGTGCTGGCGGGCACCACCACATCGCCGCGCACAGAGATGTTTTGGCAGCGACGCGACGACAAAGGCGCACGCATGGGCCAGTGGAAGTGGGTCAGCATGGGCAAGCTCGGCGGCCTCTATGACTTGAGCACCGATCTTGCGGAGGAGCACGACTTGTCCAAAGAGAAACCCGAGATGCTGGCGAAGATCAAGGCGCGCTTCGACGCATGGAAGTCCGAGATGGACGCAAGTGAACCACGCGGACCTTTTCGTGACTACTGAGGATTCTCCGGAACCCTCTGACGACCAGCTTGGTGGAGCTTAGCGGATTCGAACCGCTGACCTTCTCAATGCCATTGAGACGCTCTACCAACTGAGCTAAAACCCCAAAGCTGTGTCGTGCTGCCAAACCATTGCTGGTTGGCTGAACGGGACGCGAAAATAGTGCGAACCAGGCATCTGACAAGGCGAAAGTTTTGGTCTTCGAACTTTCTCAGTGCTAGCAGCATCGCATGTCCTTCCGATTGGAAATGCTCCAGGTCGCCCGCCTTGCTCCGAAACTGCTGGGCGAATCCGCTTTGCTTGTGGCTGAGTTTCTCACATCGCGCCTCGCTGAAGAAGGTGGGTTCAAGAATCGCGACGACCGACCTGACCTCTACTACACGGTCTTTGGCATTGAAGGATTGCTCGCGCTGCAAGCGCCGCTGCCCAAGGAGAAGATCGCCGCCTGGCTCCAGCAGTTCGGCGATGGCGAGGGGCTTGATTTTGTTCACCTCTGCTGCCTAGCTCGATCATGGTCGGCTCTCGATCCGAGTGCTTTGACGTCAGATCAGAGAGAAGTCCTGGCTAGTCGTGTGGAGGCGTATCGCACGCCTTCGGGCGGATTCCATCCAGCGAAGAATCGTGCTCAAGGCAGCGCCTATGGGTGCCTGCTGGCGGCAGCAGCTTACGAGGACATCAGCCTGCCCATGCCACGCCTGGAGGAAGTGAAGCAATGTATGGATTCACTGGTGTGTCCCGATGGTGGATGGACCAATGAAGCGATCCTGCCCATCGCGAATGCCCCAGGCACTGCGGCTGCGCTGGCCCTCTATCGGCGCATGGGATGGGCGGTGCCTCGTTCAAGCATTGAATGGTTACTAACCTGCCATCATCCTCAAGGCGGGTTCCTCGCGATTCCGAAGGCACCCATTCCCGATTTGCTGAGCACTGCGGTGGCCCTTCATGCGCTTTCAGGTGCCCAGGCTGACTACGCAGCCATCAAGGAACCGTGCCTCGACTTTGTGGACAGTCTGTGGAATGCCGACGGCGGTTTTCATGGCAACTGGACCGATCACCAGCTCGACTGCGAATACACCTACTACGGCTTGCTTGCGCTGGGGCATTTGAGCCTGTGACTCAGCGCCCTGGTCTGCCCAACGGAGTGCGCTGAGGCGGTTGTTTCTTGGCTTCCTCTTCGGCTTTCTCGGCTTCGTCACGATAGAAGAGCACACCACGGCGGCGCATGTTGGAGATGAGGGAAGTGAAGTCCTCCTTCAATTGCTCATCCGAGAGCAGCGCAGGCAGGAGCCCCTTGTTACCGCTCTTACCAAAATCCTTCGTCAAAACGGAAAGGTTGTCTGCCGCGCCTTTGAAGGAAACGAGGGCTTCGTTGAGAGAGGTCATCACCTGATCAGCTTTGGAGACGGCTGGATCGAGCTTGTCGAGCGTGGCACCAAGTTTGTTCGAGGTGTCTTCGAGCGATGTTGAGGTGCGTTTGAAGCTGGCAGCGGCGTCTTTGATGTCCGCGATGGCGGCCTTGAGATTATCGGCATTCTCCTTGCCCAGGATATTGGCATCCACGTTGGTCATGGCGCTATCGAGCTTTTCCATGGTCTTGCGGAAGTGTTCGAGGGTCGGGTCCGAGAGTGCGCCCTGATTGACTCGCTTGAGCGCGTCCTTGAGTTCCTTCGCTGCGTCCGCCGCTTCAGCAAGCACCAGGTCAGCCTTCTTGCCGATCTGATCGAGGGTGCCTTGCATGGCGCTGAGACC
>CAUJJC010000341.1 GCA_963204975.1 Verrucomicrobiota bacterium
GCATGGCGCTGAGACCGCTGCCTTTGGATACCTTGTCATCGGTCACGGTGCTGCCGGGTTCCAGATACTTCTCGGCATGATCACTGGTGGGCCGGATTTCGATGAACGCGTCGCCGAGGAGGCCTGCGGTGCCGATGCTGAATTTTGCATCGCTGGGGATCTTCTTGTCCTGATAGATCTCCATGGGCACCACCACTCCGTTGAACTTATCGTTGAGCTTCGGCATCCGCGGCACCTTGCCGATCCTTGAACCGCCGAGCATCACGGGGGTGCCTTCTTTGACCCCGGTGGCATCGGGGAAGGGAGCGCTGATTTCATACGTGGTCTTCGTCAGCTCGCGGATAGAGCTGAACTGCAAGATGAGTCCGCAGAGCAGCAGCAGGCCGATGAAGAGGAACAGGCCCACGAGGAGTTCCGTTTTCTTGTCGCGTTCGTCCATAAATTGAAGTGGCTAGAATGAGGTGTGTTAAAAAGTCAGGCGGTCACGCCGGATCGGCCTTCGATGAAGTCATGCACCAGCGGGTCGCTCGACGCGCGGAGTTCATCGGGTGTGCCGAGGAAGCGAATGACGCCGTCCTTGAGCATGGCGATGCGGTTGGCGATCTTGAACATGCTCTTCATGTCATGGGTGACGACGAGGGAAGTGATGTGATAGCGCTTCTGCATGCGCAGGATCATCTGGTCGATGACATCAGAGACCATCGGGTCCAGGCTCGCGGTGGGCTCGTCGTAGAGGATGCACTGCGAGCGGGTGACAATGGCGCGAGCAATGCCCGCCCGCTTGCGCATGCCGCCCGAGAGATTGACGGGCAGCTTCTTGCCGTGCTCGGCGAGATCGACCACTTCAAGCGCCTCCTGCACACGATCACGGATCTCTTTGCGATCACGGATGCCGGATTCCACCAGCGGAAAGGCCACGTTCTCCTCGACCGTCATCGCATCGAAGAGCGCGGCATTCTGGAACATCATGCTGACCTTCGCACGGATGGGACGCATCTCACGTTCGCGCATTTTCTCCATGTGAACGCCATCGACAATCACCTCGCCCGAGTCTGCACGCATCAGGCCGATGACATGCTTCATCATTACCGTCTTGCCCTCGCCACTGGGGCCGATGATGACCAGCGTCTCACCGCGCATCACTTTCAGATCGACCCCACGAAGGATGTGCTGCCATCCTAGTGTCTTATGCACCTGACGCAGCTCGATGAAGACATCTTGATCTAATCCGGCCTTGCTCACGATGTAGCCCCCATGGGAAAGAAATAGTTCAGCAGGATGGAGAGGAAAAAATTACTGACCAGCAGTGCCAGCGAGGCAATCACCACCGCGCGTGTCGTGCCAATGCCCACACCCACGGCTCCATCCTTGGCCATCAGCCCCTGATGACATGAGACCAGCGTGATGATGATGCCGAAGACAAAGCCCTTGATCATGCCCACGGCGAGGTCCGTCATGTTCGTGTGCTCGACCATGTGCGTCATGAACCACGGCGGCGGCACCTGATAACCATAGACCGTGACCGCATACGAGGCGAGCAGCCCGAAGGTGATGCTCTCCGCGATCAGCAAGGGCATCGAAATCATCATCGCGATGAAGCGCGGCATCACCAGATACCCCACGGGATCAACACCCATGACACGCAGCGCATCGATCTGCTCCGTAACCTTCATTGTGCCGATGTCTGCCGCCATCGCAGCCCCTACCCGACCTGCGACCATCAAGCCTGCAAGGACGGGGCCGAGTTCACGACACAGCGCAATCGCCACGATGGCACCCACGCTGGACTCCACGCCGAACTCCTTGAACTTGGTATAGGTTTGAAAGGTGAAAACCGCTCCTGTGAAAGCTCCTGTGACCACCACCACGGTCTGCGATCCATAGCCAATCGCCACGATCTGATGCGCCACCATCTTCAGCCGCAGGATGCCCTGCCGGGCTGAGTAACCAAGATCGCCCACCAACGCGGCGAGCTGGCCAAGGTAGTGAAGGAAGTCCAGAAACAGACGACCGGGCAGACGAAGGAGTTCCATGAGGAGTCGAGAGACGCGGATTGTGGCACGATGGCAAGTTTTAGCAATGGCAGGACTCGGACCTGAACGATGGCAGCACGCGCCATTGCCTTGTCAGAAGATCAAGAACCAATCAAGTGGCGACCTGGTGCCGAAAAGTTCACACATCATCCATCTTTACGCCGACCGATGATCCTCAAGTGATCGAAGAACCGATAAAATCTCGCATCCCGATCATTCACCGTTACAATCGCACCTCCATGAAGTTGTCCCACATCGCACAGGCCCTCACCCTTGCCCTCGTCGCCGTCACCGCCTGGCTTGCCTATCAGGCCCAGAAAGAATCCGCCAGCACCACGGCCAAGCTGGAGCAATTCACCCAGCAGCAGCAGAAAGCGATCACGGCCCAGGCTGAAGCCTCCGCCGCCCTAATTCCTGGACTCGCCACCCCGCTCGCGTCGCCCGCGACGGCTGGTTCCCTGCCTCCGCTGCCCCAGGTAACGACCCCGACTCCCGCCGCGCCGACGACCGCCGCCACCAAGCCCGAGGCCAACCCTCTCGACCTCGTGCCACCGCCGCTCCCTGGCCCGATGCCTGCCCCAGGCTCCGCCAAGAAAGTCGAAGCCCCCGCTCCAGCCTCGCCTCCTGCACCTGCGGTGGCCAGCACTCCAGCACCAGCTACATCAGCCCCTGCTGGAACTCCAGCAGCGCCCCCTGCCCCACCCTCCGCAGGCACCGCAGGCGGCCCTGCCCCCGCTCTTGCTCCTCCCCCTACGGCTCCGCTGTTCACACCCTTGCAGCGCCGCATCAAGGACTCCCCTGCCCTGGCCAAAGTGAAGGAAGCCGTAGCCGATCAGGGCTTCGTCACCCTCGATGCAGGCACCAAGGCAGGCCTGAAACAGGGGCTGAAGTTTGACCTCCGTCGCGATGCCGCCGTTGTGGGTCGCGTCACGATCAGCGTGGTCGAAGATTCCGAAGCCGTGGCCGACATCGATCCCCGCAGCGTGCCCGCAGGCATGACAGTGCAGGCAGGTGATGAACTCATCTCTGTGGTCCTGGATCGCTAAGCAGACCAGAACCGTATGGCCCGCGAGCGCCTCGATTCATTATTGGTTCAGCGCGGCCTTTGCCCCTCGCGCGAGCAAGCCAAGCGCCTCATCCTCGCCGGTGAAGTCCTGGTCCATGATGAGCCCTGCACCAAGGCAGGAACTCTTATCGCTGATGATGCCGTGGTGCGAGTGAAGACGCCGCCACGCTTCGTGTCCCGTGGTGGGCTCAAACTCGAAGGCGCGCTCGATCACTTCGGCATCGACGTCACGGGGCGCATCGCCATTGACGTAGGCTCCTCCACGGGTGGCTTCACCGATTGCCTTCTCCAGCGTGGAGCGGTGCGCGTGTATGCCTTCGATGTGGGCACCAATCAGCTCGTGTGGAAGCTCCGCAACGATCCCCGCGTCATCAGCCGAGAAAAGTTCAACGTGCGCCATCTCGCTGCGAGCGATGTGACAGAACCCTTCGATGTGCTCGTGGCCGATGTGTCCTTCATCTCCCTCACGCTCGTCCTTCCCCCCGTCTTCCCGCACCTCAAGGCAGGAGCCAATGCTGTGGTGCTCGTGAAGCCGCAGTTCGAATTGCAACGCGAAGACATTGGACGCGGCGGCATCGTCCGCGATCCAGCGCTCCATCAGCGCGCCTGCGACAAAATCCAGCACTTCATCGAAACCCAGCCCAGCCTCCATTGGCAAGGCATCACCGAGTCCTCCATCCAAGGCACCGATGGGAATCGGGAGTTTCTCGCTTGGTTTCGGAAGGTATGAGCCGGATGGCAGTAACTCACTGATCAACCGCTTATTCCATAGCGGCGCGACGAGCGGCTTCGGCGCGGAGTTTGTCCTTCTTGCTGAAGCGTTTGCCTTTGATGCCACCGCCCGCTGGCTGCGGAGGCGGCTCCAACTCGGTGGGCTCGAAACCAGGGATCTGCTCGCGCGGCACTTGAAGGTCGTGCCGTTTCTCGATCAGCCGGAAATGAGCGTGAGTGCCAGCAGTGATAAAGCTCACCGCCATGCCCTTCTCGCCTGCACGTCCGGTGCGGCCAATGCGATGCACGTAGTCATCAGTGGCACGAGGCAGATCGTAGTTCACCACGACGGGAAGTTGCACGATGTCCAGCCCGCGTGCGGCTAGGTCAGTGGCCACGAGCACAGTGATGTGCAGGTCCTTGATGTCGGCAAGTGCTCGGGTTCGAGCCCCCTGACTCATGTCGCCGTGGAACGCGGTGGCCCGGATGCCTGCGGTGATCAGTTTGTTCGCCACATGCTCCGCAGTGTGTTGGCTGGCGACGAAAACAAGCGCGCGAGGCCACTTCTCCGTCTTCATGAGATGCCTCAGCAAAGGTCCGCGCTGGGCCTCATCCACCTCGATCGCCCGCTGCACAATGTCCGGCTTTTCGGCAGCTTCATGCTCCACCGCGATCCGCACGGGATCGTGCAACAAACCCTGAGCGAGCGTCTCCACCTCTTCGGGGAAGGTGGCGGAAAACAGGAGATTTTGCCGCCGCCGAGGCAGCAGTGTGAGGATGCGATCCACCTCCTGGGCAAAGCCGAGGTCGAGCATCCGATCCGCTTCATCCAGCACAAGGGTGCCGACTTGATTCAAGTGCAAGGCGTTGTGCTGCAGGAGATCAAGCAAGCGCCCAGGTGTAGCCACCACGACCTCCGCACCACCGCGCAAGTCCATCATCTGTGGATTGATCGACACCCCACCAAACGCCACCACACTCTTCACTGGCTGGGGCAGAAACTTCTCGAACTTCTCAATCTCGCGCCCCACCTGGGCGGCAAGTTCACGCGTAGGCACCAGGATCAGCACATAGGTCGGGCGCGGTTTCGTTGGCACGGTCTTCATCAAGCGCTGAAGCAAGGGCAGCACGTAAGCCGCCGTCTTCCCCGCACCCGTCGCCGCCGATGCCCGCACGTCCTTGCCATCCAGCACCGCCGGAATCGCCACCTTCTGCACCTCCGTGGGGACATGGTAGTTCGAAGCGACAGCAGCACGCACGAGTGACTGCGATAAACCAAGCGAAGCAAAGGGCATCGTGCTTGTTAAAGAACCCCTGGCCTCCGAGCAACGACAAACTTCGGCAATCCCACCGCGACTCTAGTCGTCACTCCCTGTCATCACCGCCAGCAAAACACCCTGAATCTCGGTATAAAATCGAGAGATCAGATAAGGGCCGAAGTGCTCTGAATTCATGAGCGCCTCGACCACCTCCGGCGTGTCGATCTGGGGAAAATGATAACGCTCCTGCATCACCAGCCGGGCTTGGTTGAGGGCTCCATACCAGCGCTCGATGTGATCATTGGGAATGGTGAACTCATACTCTTCCTCGCCTCCACGATCCTCAAATCGCTTCGCTGCCTTGAGGTCTGCGCTGACGACATCAAGTTGTCGCGTGAACTCCTCGATCAAGTCAGGCAGCACATGCTCACGCCAGTCGCCATTGATCTCATCGTCCTCGTCACTGGCAGGCTCGGTGATGGGAGATGGCTGCAGCCGCTGCGCACCCGGCGAGAAACTGGAGGTGTCCGCGTGAACGGGGATCTGCTGGAGCAGTTGGAAGTAATCGCCTGGCACCTGAGCGAAGCGCAGTCCCTGCTCGGAATCGTATTGGAAGGTCATATCGGCTAACCGGCTCGGGACATGGTGGCTTTGAGTTGATGGCTGTGGAGCTGCTGCACGTAGAGTTCCGCACGCTCTCGCTCGCCGGTCCAGACGATGCATTTGCCTTTGGTATGCACCTCCTTCATCATGGCTTCAGCCTTCGTCTTCTCGTATCCAAAAATGCGCATGATCACCATTGTCACGTAACTCATGAGGTTCACCGGATCATCGAAGAGCGTGACCAACCACGGTATGTCCAGCGACTCATCGGTGTCGGTGCTGGTCTGTGGGAAATCAAGAGTCTGGGGCAAGGCGGGCATGGGGTGAGTGCTTATGCGCGGATCTATGGCAGAACTCAACCGCAGAAACAACGCCACGCGCCCAGCCTTGCTCTCGCCCGCATCTGCTCTATCGCTCCCCTGCTCTCCCCCCACTCATGCGACTGCACGACTTTACCTTTGATCAGCTCAAGGCCCGGCTCATGGCCGATGGTGTGAAGGAGGCGCATACCCTGACGATCTGGAATGCCATGCATCGTCGGGCCAGCACGGACCTCAGCGCTCACGATCACTTCCTGCCGCCGATCCAGCGCTGGCTGGCGGAACATGCGCCGGAGATGGACCTGCCGCCGATCACCGCATTGATCGAGAGCAGCGACGGACTCACGCGCAAGATGCTGCTGCGCCTGGACGATGGGCAGGAGATTGAAACCGTAGTCATGGGCTACCCAGGTCGCTACACGGCCTGTGTCAGCACGCAGGCGGGATGCGCGATGGGCTGCGTATTTTGCGCCACCGGGCAAATGGGATTCGTCCGGCATCTGCGTCCGGGCGAGATTGTGGCCCAGGTGCTCGCAGGTCAGCGATTGCTGCGCAGCGACGGCGAAAGCGGGCTGCGCAATCTCGTGCTCATGGGCATGGGCGAGCCGTTGCACAACTACGAGTCCGTGATGACCGCGCTCGAAATTATCAGCGACGTGCGTGGCATCAGTCTGGGACCCAGCAAAATCTCGATCAGCACCGTGGGCGTGGTGCCTGGCATCCTGCGCCTGGCCGAGGAGCAGCGCCCCTACAATCTAGCCGTCAGCCTGCACGCCGCCAGCGATGAGGAACGCAGCGCTCTGGTGCCAGCGAATCGTCGCTGGCCACTCGCCGACCTCATCGCCGCCTGTCGCACCTACAACGAAAAGACGGGCCGCCGCATCTTCTTCGAGTGGACGCTCATCGCCGGGAAGAATGACTCGACCGACACGGCACGTCGCGTCGCCGCTTTGCTCACAGGCCTTGATGCACATGTGAATCTCATCCCGCTCAATCCCACGAACGGCTTTGACGGTCAGCCGACCGCCCTGCCCGCCGCTGATGAATTCCAGCTCATCCTCCAGGAAGCCGGTTTCCCCTGCACCATCCGCCAGCGCCGCGGTATCGATGTGGCCGCCGGATGCGGACAGTTGCGAGCCGAGAAACGGGCGCGGTAAATGCCCCCCGTGAGGCGCGAGCCACTCACGGCATCGACTTGAGCAAGTCCAAGGCCTCACGATAACGCGGCGCGAGCACGAGGGCATCGAGCAGATGTCGCTTCGCTTGTGCGGCATCTCGGGACTGGAGCAAGGTCGCGAGCTTGAAACGCACGAGGGCAGGATTCGGGGGATTGAGCAGCAACAACCGTTGATAGGCGGCGAGCGCGGCATCGGCTTTGCCTTGGACCTCGGCAGCGGTGGCGAGCGATTGAGTGGGCTGCGGGAGGAAGGGATTGATCGCGAAAGCACGGGCCGCATCCTGCTCGAGTTCCGGCATGGACTTGCTCTCCGCGTCCAGCTCCATGAGGCGGAGGAAGACAGGCATCGAGTCGCTCGACTTCGCCGCCATCACGCGCAGGAGAGCTGTTTCCTCGGGCACCTTCTTGAGCTGATGAAGCGCCTTGCCTTTCACCCAGTAGCCGCTCGAAGCACTGACGTCCTCGGGGTTGAGATCAATGAGGCGCTGCCCCACTTCGGCCATCTGGTCCCAGGCTTTGTCCGCAGCCAGTTGTTCGGCATACAAGGCGAGTCCTTCGAGGTGATTCGGGTTCGCCTTGATGAACTCGGCCAGCTTCGCGGGCTCGTCAGCCAGCGCGGGGTCCAGCTTGCTCCAGTCCGCCTGCGGCGCGTAGGCCTTGGCCTGGGCGGTCATGAACTCGAGGAACTGCGGCTCCAGTTGTTCCATCGGTCCCATGTTCTTCTCCAGCACCGAGTTGATGCGATCCCCGGTGGCGAGATCGGCGAGCACCTTGCGCAGGGCCTCCCAGCCGTGCTTGGACACCAGCCACTTCACCGCCATGCTGCTCTGGTAGTAGGCGAACATGATCTCGTCGCCATCCTTTGCATTGAGGAAGGCACCGCTCATCTGGCCGAGGGGCGTGAGCTTGTTGTCCTCCAGGATCATGCGCCGGTAGTCCGCCGTCATCCTCATGCCCCAGGCCGGATCGCGCTGGCGCTCTTCATAGACGCTGATGCCTTCGCTGAGCCAGCGTGGCATGCGGTTGTTCGTGACGCTCAAGGTGACGACGTGGCAGAACTCATGCCACAAGGTAGCTTCCCAGTTGCTCCGGCCATGCGCCAGGCTGCCGGGGCTGTTCATCGTGATGACCGTGCCGAAGCAAACGCCAAGCAAACCCTGACCACCGAGCGCACCGAAGGTCCGAATCGCGAAGTCTTGCTGCGAGGGGAAGAACTCGACCATCGTGGGCTTGGTGAAGGTGTGGCCATACTTCGGAGCGAGCACCGCACGCGCCTCACGCAGCAGTTGCAAAGCACGGCCTCCATACACCTGCCAGTCACGCAAGGGCATGCGCAGGATGAAGTCGTCCGCCTTCTCCACATGGTAGCCGCCCATCTCCGTCTCCAGCAGCCCGAGATTGTGCGCCTGAGTGTTGTAGGCATCGGCAGCCCGCACCTCGGACGCGAGCTTCCACGCCTCCTCGGTTTGTCCAAGGCGCATCAGATCGCTCGCGAGTTGGAGCTTGGCAGGCATGAAGTCGGGATTCAAGGCAAGCACCTCGCGCTGCTGCTGGGCTCCCTCGGCGAAGCGATAAGCACGCGAGAGACACTTGCCAATCTGATGGTCCACCTCGGGATTCTTGTCCCACAAGGTCAGCGCCTGGGTGCGGAAGGTGGATGCCTTGGCAGGATCGTTGTCTTGGAGCATGGCAATGACGGACCGCAGCGCCCAGGCTCCAGCGCTGTGCTCATTCGTTTCAATCGCACCGGCTAGCGTGATCTCGGCCTCGGCGAATTTCTCCGCGCCGATGAGATGCTCCGCCTTCAGCACAAGAGCAGCTTCATGATGCGGATTCGTCTCCAGCACGCGCTCCAGGTATTCGAGACTCTTGCCGCGATCACCGGAAGCAAAGGCCCGCGCCAGACCAAAGCGGAGTTCCGGTGACTCGCCATGCTCCTTGAGCCCGGCACGGAACTCGTTCGCCGCCTTCGCATAATCGGAGTGCTTCAGGGCCAGATCGCCACTCGCGAGGTCGGCGGCTTCGAGCTTCACGTCCTTGCGCTTGGCGGGCGTGAGATAC